>NZ_JBNDIC010000052.1:0-38893 GCF_056755475.1 Rhizobium sp. KNZ2-6A
CCTTTTCTCAGTCGCAGAATGCCGCAACTATTTCAAAGCCGCCGGCTATGAGGCCAGATAAATGCGACACGCTTTAACCCATAAAAAAACCGGTCATCTCTGACCGGTTTTTTTATTTCAATATTGATGCTTAGCGCTTGGAAACAGGCACATATTCGCGCAGCGGAGCGCCGGTATAGAGCTGGCGCGGACGGCCGATGCGCTGATGCGGATCCTCGATCATTTCGTTCCACTGAGCGATCCAGCCGACCGTGCGGGCGAGAGCGAACAGAACGGTGAACATGGTCGTGGGGAAGCCGAGAGCCTTCAGCGTGATGCCCGAGTAGAAGTCGACGTTCGGGTAGAGCTTCTTCTCGATGAAATATTCATCCGTCAGAGCGATGCGTTCGAGTTCGATCGCGATATCGAGCAGCGGATCGTCCTTGATGCCGAGCTCGCCAAGAACTTCGTGCGCGGTCTTCTGCATGATCTTGGCGCGCGGATCGTAGTTCTTGTAGACGCGGTGACCGAAGCCCATCAGGCGGAACGGATCGTTCTTGTCCTTGGCGCGGGCAATGTACTCCGGAATGCGATCGACGGAGCCGATTTCGCTGAGCATGTTCAGTGCTGCTTCGTTGGCGCCGCCGTGCGCCGGACCCCAGAGGCAGGCGATGCCTGCTGCAATACAGGCGAACGGATTGGCGCCGGAAGAGCCTGCCAGACGAACCGTCGAGGTCGACGCATTCTGCTCATGGTCGGCATGCAGGATGAAGATACGGTCCATGGCGCGGGCAAGCACCGGATTGACGACATAGTCTTCGCACGGAACGGCAAAGCACATGCGCAGGAAGTTGGACGCATAGTCGAGATCGTTCTTCGGATAAACGAAGGGCTGGCCGATGTGGTATTTGTAGGCCATGGCGGCGAGCGTCGGCATCTTGGCGATCATGCGCAGGCTTGCGACCATGCGCTGATGCGGATCGGTGATGTCGGTCGAGTCGTGATAGAAGGCGGAGAGCGCGCCGACGCAGCCGCACATGACGGCCATCGGATGGGCGTCGCGGCGGAAGCCGGTGAAGAAGCGCGACATCTGCTCGTGCACCATCGTGTGGTGGGTCACACGATAATCGAAGTCCTTCTTCTGCGCGGCCGTCGGCAGTTCGCCGTAGAGAAGGAGGTAGCATACTTCGAGGAAGTCGCCGTGTTCGGCCAGCTGATCGATTGGATAGCCGCGATGCAGCAGAACGCCTTCGTCGCCATCGATATAGGTGATGCTGGACTCGCACGATGCGGTCGAGGTGAAGCCAGGATCGTAAGTGAAAGTGGAGGTGTTCTTATAAAGGGCACCAATATCAATGACACTTGGGCCGATGGTTCCGGTCTTCACCGGCAAGTCCACCGTCTTTTCACCCCAAGTTAGTTTCGCGCTTTGTTCCGTCATGCTGATCCTCCAAGATTTGGCGGGATTGGCGCCATAAAAAGCGCCAAAAGGTTAAGCGACTACCGACTAGCTATATGATCCAGAGCCTAATGCCAAGTTATCCCACCGCCGAATTGTGCATTGCGGTATCAACTTTTGGGCACTGCGGTGGCGCCATTGACGAGGCTGCGCTGGGAAACCGGCTCTATTTCGTCTCTCCTATGCCGATTTCGATTGAAATCACTGCACGGTGACGGCAAAAATCGCGCCAAAGCTGTAGTTTTGCGTGGGGGCGGCGGCGAGTGCCTAATTTGGAGGCAACGGAGCAGCGTGAAGATGGCCGGGATGTCGCTGCGCCTTTGCAGCTTCGCCCTGCTGTCGCGACGATTATGCTTCGCGCCAAAGTGCCGCAAGGAGAGCGGACGCAGGATTACGCGCCGCTGACATCGCGTCTCCTCTTAGCCGCAGGCCGCATTCGAGGCAGCATTGCCCGGCTGGTCGAAGAGGAGGCTGCACATGGCCGCGCCATCCTTTTCGCGCCGATCTATATGGGTCTCGGTGCGATCCTCTGGTTCGAAGCTGGCAGCGATCCACCGCCGCAAGCCGTGCTGGCGGGCCTGTTTGTCTTTGCCGCCAGCTTCGCGTTCCGGCGGGAAGCGGGAAGGCTGTTTCGCCACCTGCTTTTCGCCGGCATGCTCATTTGCCTCGGCATGACGCTGGCTCAATGGGAAAGCTGGCGGGCTTCCACTGTCATGCTCGACTCGGCGGTGACCACGACCGTCACGGGCAGCGTCGAGCGACGTGAATCCTATGACAATGGAGGCTGGCGCTATGTCGTCCGGGTCGAGGCGACGGAAAAGCCTACGATTCGCCGTTCGCCGGAACGGGTCACGATCTTCATACGCAAGCAGGTAAAACCGTTCGACCTCGGCGACCGCATCCAGGGCAGGGCGCGTTTGACGCCGCCGTCCGGGCCGGCTCTACCTGGCCTCAACGATTTCGCCTTCAGCTCCTATTTCAATGGCATCGGTGCGAATGGTTTCGCTTATGGCAGCCCAGACTTGCTATCTCCATCCGGTGATAGTGCAAATTCGCTGTTGGACAAGGCTGATATCTGGCTTGCCGGCCTGCGCAACGGCATTGGCGACAGGATCAGGGAAACCTTGCCGGGAGATACGGGCGCCTTTGCCGCGGCGCTCGTCACCGATGAGAGACGTGCGATCTCCAAGGATACGACCGAGTCGCTGCGAATTGCCGGTCTCACTCACATCATTGCAATTTCAGGCCTGAACATGGCGCTGTCGGCCGGCATCTTCTATGTCGGCCTGCGCTATCTGTTCAGCTTGTTTCCGGGAGTTGCGCAGGCATGGCCGACCAAGAAATTCGCCGCCTTCGGCGCGCTTTTGACGGTGACGGCCTACTACCTCATTTCGGGTTTTGGCGTATCCGCTGAGCGCGCTTTCATCATGATGGCGATCATGCTGGTGGCCGTGCTTTTCGATCGGCCGTCGCTCAGCCTTCGCAATGTCGCGCTATCTGCCATCGTCATCCTCATTCTGTCGCCGTCGCAGGTGCTGGGCCCAAGCTTTCAGATGTCCTATGCCGCGACGCTGGCGCTGGTCTCGGGCTATTCGCTATGGAAACGACGACGGCCTCGCGAAAACATCCTCTCGCGTGTCCGTCTGTTGAGCCCGCTGCTCTTCGTCTCGCGCTTCTTCGGTGGCGTGCTGTCGACCTCGTTCATCGGTGGCGCATCGACGGCCATCTTCTCGATCGAGCATTTTCACCGGCTGGCGACATATGGGCTTGCCGCCAACCTCGCGGCCATGCCGGTGGTCTCTTTCATTGTCATGCCGTTCGGCATGGCGGCAATGCTGCTCATGCCCTTCGGCCTGGACGGGCCACTCTGGAAAGTCACCGGCGAGGGACTGGAGCTCGTCATCCTGATCGCCAAAACCGTGGCTGGTTGGGGAGGCGACATCACCTTCGGCCGCCAACCCGGCTGGTTGATGCCGACCTTCATTGCCGGCTTCCTGATCATGACCATGTTGCGGAGCCGGCTTCGCCATCTGGGCCTGCTGTTGCTGCTTTCATCCACTGGCGTGGCTGCATTCGGCTCCGCCGTGCCGAAGCCGGATCTGATGATTTCCGAGGACGGTGTTCTGGTTGCGCTGCGGCAGGACGATATACTCGCCACAAATCGCGAAAGGCCGCAGGCCTTCATTTTCGAACAATGGCAGAAGGCGCTGGTCGCAACCGAACACCAGCCTCCCATTATTCTCCCCAGTGACAGCCGGCTTCCGCAGATCAACAAGACGACCGATCGCCGTAGGCGATTAAGCAGCGAAGAACAGAAAGCGGTCCGCAAGGCAATGGAAGAGGCGCTGGATCGGACGATGCAAGGAAGTTTCGCCTGTCAGAAGGGCGCGTGGTGCGTGGCGATGCTCGATAATGGCGCCATGTTGGTCACCATCGAAAATGCTGCCTATCTGCCGCCGGCTTGCGATACCGCGCAAATCGTCGTCACATCGATCCGGCTGCGGCTCGATCATTGCCGCTCCGGCGCAATGCTCATAACCGGCGCAACATTGCGGCGAACTGGCTCTCTCGAAATGACCCTCGGCGCAGATACGCCAACCGTTTCGACGGCATTCAAAAACCCGCAGCGACCATGGACGCGGCATCGAACTTACGATTGGCGCGCAGACAAGTTCGCCACGCCAATCACGCTGAAATCACCGGTCAGTGATAACGCCGAATAAGGCCGACGAGCTTCCCTTGGACCTTGACGCGATCCGGCCCGAAGATACGGGTTTCATAGGCTGGGTTGGCGGCTTCCAGCGCGATGGAGGCGCCCTTGCGGCGGAAGCGCTTCAGCGTCGCCTCTTCGTCGTCGACGAGCGCAACGACGATATCGCCGGGATTGGCCGTCGTCGAATTGCGGATGATGACCGTGTCGCCATCGAAAATTCCGGCGTCGATCATCGAATCGCCCCTGACCTCCAGTGCATAATGCTCGCCGGAGCCGAGCATATCGGCGGGAACGGTAATGTCATGCGTATTGTTCTGAATGGCGGAAATCGGAACGCCGGCGGCGATGCGCCCCATGACCGGTACCGATACCGAACTGTTCTGGTCGTCGTTGGCAACTTTCGCCGGGGCGGGCGGCGCGACCGGCTGAGATTTGCCGAGACTGCCCTCGATAACGCTCGGCGAAAAGCCACGACGCGGCTGCAGGCTCGAATTATAGGCCTCCGGCAGCTTGATGACTTCGAGCGCTCGCGCCCTGTTCGGCAAGCGGCGAATGAAGCCTCGTTCCTCGAGCGCCGTGATCAGACGGTGAATGCCGGATTTTGATGCCAGATCCAGTGCGTCCTTCATTTCGTCGAAAGATGGCGGGACACCGGACTCTTTCATCCGCTCGTGAATGAAGAGAAGCAGTTCCTGCTGCTTGCGAGTCAACATCGTCTTGGAACCCCAAATCAAGAAAATCGTCGTGAAACAAATCCAGAACGGACACTATATGTTCCATATGTGTTCCGCAAGTGCTTAAATTTCAGTAAAGCTTCGCCGGGCCGATCAAATAATTGCCGTCATCGAATGGATCGCTTGAAATTCCTCGGGAATTATATCCGCGCTAATTCAGCGATAAATATGAGAAATGCCGCTTTGTTCGCTTTATGGACGCTTCACCTCTATCCTGTTCACTTCAAGTGCGGATAAAGACGACGGTTGTCACCTAAGCCGGCTACAGTTGAGAATCAGCGCGTTCCCGTTGTCAGGGTGCATCCGACTCACATTCTCTTGCGCCTTCACAGCTTGGCTTTCGTCTTGAATTGAGCATTGTATGGGCGCAAATCTGCTCTCGCAGGCAAACAAGGGAGGACCATGACTTTGTCGCCGCATCCGCTTGATCATCTCGTGCTGCCGACCGTCAACATCGCTCTGGCGCGCGAGCGCCTGGGCAAGCTGGGCTTCACGGTGGCTCCGGATGCCCGCCATCCTTTCGGCACGGAAAATGCCTGCGTCTTCCTTGCCGACAAGACCTATCTCGAACCTTTGGGCGTAGCATCGCAGGAACAATGCGAGACGAGCATTGCCGACGGCAATGTCTTCGTTGCGCGCGACCAGGCCTATCGCTTCCGCGTCGCCGAGGATGGATTTTCGGCCCTGGTTTTCGGCACGGAGGATGCCGTTAGCGATGACGAGCGTTTCAATGCGGCCGCGATCTCGGCTGGGCGCATGCTGGATTTCTCCCGGCCGATGAAGATGCCGGATGGAACGGAAACCACGGCCGGTTTTCGTCTCGCATTTGCGGCCGATCTGCGCGCGCCGGATTTCCTGGCCTTCTGCTGCCAGCGCATCAATCCGCTGCCGGCCGATCGCAGCGCGCTCGAGCGTCACGAAAACGGCGTGACCGGCATCGCGCGGGTGGCGCTTTCCGCGCTGAAACCAGCGGCGTATCGCACCTTCTTCGAAGAGATCGTTGGCGGCCCGCGGGTCTCGGAACACTCCTTCGGCCTGACGATCAAGGCAGCCAATGTCGATGTGGAAGTTTTGACGCCGGAAGGAATGGAAGCATTCTACGATTTGCCTGTTCACACCAGCGATCCCGGGCTGAGAGCACGCGCAATCCTTTTCAAAACGCGCGATCTTTCCGTGACATCGTCGCATTTCACTGCTAACGGCGTCACCTACACGCGTAAGAACAATCGTATACTGGCAAGGCTGGCGCCCGGACAGGGCGCATTATTCGCCTTCGAGGAGATAGCATGAGCACGAATTCCGAAGTCACCGTCGGCGAGGGTGCCTCCAAGGTCCTCTTTTCCAATACCGCCAAGCTGTCGCTGATTGCCGGCCCCTGCCAGATGGAGAGCCGCGACCATGCTTTCATGGTCGCCGGAGTTCTGAAGGAGCTCTGTGGTAAGCTCGGCATCGGCCTTGTCTACAAATCCTCCTATGACAAGGCGAACCGGACCTCTCTGTCAGGCAAGCGCGGCATCGGCTTGGAAAAATCCATGGAAGTCTTTGCCGACCTCAAGAAGGAATATGGCTTTCCGGTTTTGACTGACATTCACACGGAAGAGCAGTGCGCTGTCGTCGCCAAGACGGTCGATATCCTGCAGATCCCGGCTTTCCTGTCGCGCCAGACCGATCTCCTGGTTGCAGCCGCCAAGACCGGCCGTGTCGTCAACGTCAAGAAGGGTCAGTTCCTCGCGCCGTGGGATATGAAGAACGTGCTTGCCAAGCTCAATGAGAGCGGCAATCCGAATATTCTTCTGTGCGAGCGCGGTGCCTCCTTCGGCTATAACACGCTGGTTTCGGATATGCGCTCGCTACCGATCATGGCGGCCATGGGCGCGCCTGTCATCTTCGATGCGACCCATTCCGTACAGCAGCCCGGCGGGCAGGGCGGTTCTACCGGCGGCGACCGTCGATTCGTCGAGACGCTGGCGCGCGCCGCAGTCGCTGTCGGCGTCGCGGGTGTTTTTGTCGAGACGCATGAGGACCCGGACAATGCGCCCTCGGATGGCCCGAACATGGTCTATCTGAAGGATATGCCGCGGCTTTTGGAGAAGCTGCTGGCCTTTGACGCCGTGGCCAAGGCCTAAGAAATATCAGGCATTCAACAGGCTGACATGAATTTGCTTTACGCGGCCTGCAGGAGTGCCAAATCGGGGCGCGGATCGGCATTGAAATTTCCGTGCCTTCGATTAAGACGATTTAAATCGATTTATAAACCAGCGAGCAGGAAGCTATCATGACCGCAATCACCGACATTATCGCCCGCGAGATTCTCGACAGTCGTGGCAATCCGACCGTCGAAGTCGATGTCTACCTCGAAGACGGCAGCATGGGCCGCGCGGCGGTTCCGTCGGGCGCGTCGACCGGCGCGCATGAGGCCGTCGAGCTTCGCGATGGCGGCAAGCGCTATCATGGCAAGGGTGTTGAGAAGGCCGTCGAAGCCGTCAATTCGGAAATCTTCGATGCCATCGGTGGCATGGATGCCGAAAACCAGATCCAGCTCGACAACATCATGATCGAACTGGACGGCACGCCGAACAAGTCGCGCCTGGGCGCCAACGCCATCCTCGGCGTCTCGCTCGCTGTTGCCAAGGCCGCCGCCCAGAGCGCCAACCTGCCGCTCTACCGCTATGTCGGCGGCGCCCATGCCCGCCTCCTGCCGGTCCCGATGATGAACATCATCAACGGCGGCGCCCACGCCGATAACCCGATCGACTTCCAGGAATTCATGATCCTGCCGGTCGGCGCTGAATCCATCCGCGATGCCGTGCGCATGGGCTCGGAGATCTTCCACGTCCTCAAGAAGGAACTGGCATCGCAGGGCCACAACACCAATGTCGGTGACGAAGGCGGCTTTGCACCGGGCCTCTCCAGCGCCCCGGCAGCTCTCGACTTCATCATGAAGTCCATCGAAAAGGCCGGCTACAAGCCGGGCGAGGAAATAGCTCTCGGCCTCGATTGCGCCTCGACTGAATTCTTCAAGGACGGCAAGTACGTGCTCGAAGGCGAGGGCCGCACGCTGGAATCCGGCGCGATGGCCGAATATCTGGCCGAACTGGCCGCCAAGTACCCGATCGTTTCGATCGAAGACGGCATGGCTGAAGACGACTGGGAAGGCTGGAAGACGCTGACCGACCTGATCGGCAAGAAGACCCAGCTCGTCGGCGACGACCTGTTCGTCACCAACTCCGCTCGCCTGCGCGACGGTATCCGCATGGGCGTTGCCAACTCGATCCTCGTCAAGGTCAACCAGATCGGCTCGCTGACCGAGACCCTCGATGCCGTCGAGACCGCGCACAAGGCCAACTACACGGCCGTCATGTCGCACCGCTCGGGCGAAACGGAAGATTCCACCATTGCCGATCTGGCGGTTGCCACCAACTGCGGCCAGATCAAGACCGGCTCGCTGTCGCGTTCCGACCGTCTGGCCAAGTACAACCAGCTCATCCGCATCGAAGAAGCGCTCGGCCCGCAGGCAAAGTATGCCGGCCGCTCCATCCTTCGTGGCTGATATCTGATCCGCGGGATCCGCTTGGATCTGCGACCAGATTATTCGCTGAAATCGAACCGCGCCTTCGGGCGCGGTTTTTTGTTGGCCCGCGCAGTTAGAGTCAACGGACGGTTAATCTCTGCCGGTTAAATTAGCTCTAGGTGTTTGATTTGATGTGATCTTGTCCGAAGCGGTATTGGCTTCGGAGCGGGATTGCCTAAAGCCAGAGCGTTCGAGCGAGTATGTGGACAAAGTATCATAAGAAGAGAAAGTTCGGGCGCTTCATTCTTCCCGCCATCACCATCGCCTTCGTGAGCTATTTCGGTTATCATTGCATCCATGGCGATTACGGTCTTAAGGCGACCGAAGTATTCGAGCAGCGCCGCGTCGACCGCGCCAAGGAATTGGCGGATCTGGTCACCAAGCGCGAGCACCTTGAAAAGGAGGTCACGCTCCTGAGTGATGGCTCCCTGGACAAGGATATGCTCGATCAATATGCGCGCTATCAGTTGACCTATTCCAAGGCGAACGAGATCGTCATTTTCAACAAATAGCCACAATTAACCGAATTTCGGTTAATCAAGTTTTCGCAAGTTATATCAATAACTTGCGAAGAATATGAGCCATGCAATTATAGCATTGCTGTGGCGGACAATCTTGCCTATGTTACGCCTCACCACAAAAACGAGGCTACTCACACAGGGAGGGTTGAATGGCGCCGCGAAAAAACGCGACCGTTTCCAGCCGTAAGACAGCATCAAGGCCTGCCAAGGAAACCAATGGCGGCCCGATCGCAGATTTCGATCGCGATGCGGAGCTCAAGGCTTATCGTGAGATGCTCCTGATCCGCCGCTTCGAAGAAAAGGCCGGCCAGCTTTACGGCATGGGCTTCATCGGCGGCTTCTGTCACCTTTATATCGGCCAGGAAGCTGTCGTCGTCGGCATGCAGCTGGCGCTGAAGGATGGCGACCAGGTCATTACCGGCTATCGCGACCACGGCCATATGCTGGCAACCGGTATGAGCGCGCGCGGCGTCATGGCTGAACTCACCGGACGCCAGGGCGGCTATTCCCGAGGGAAGGGCGGCTCCATGCACATGTTCTCCAAGGAAAAGAATTTCTACGGCGGCCACGGCATCGTCGGCGCCCAGGTGTCGCTCGGCACCGGCCTCGGCTTTGCCAACTGGTATCGCGGCAATGACAATGTCAGCGTCGCTTATTTCGGCGATGGCGCCGCCAACCAGGGCCAGGTCTACGAAAGCTTCAACATGGCGCAGCTCTGGAAGCTGCCGGTGATTTTCGTGATCGAAAACAACCGTTACGCCATGGGCACGTCGACCGCTCGCGCCACGGCGCAGGCAGACTTCTCCAAGCGCGGTGCATCCTTCGGCATTCCTGGCCTCCAGGTTGATGGCATGGACGTACGCGCCGTCAAGGCCGCGGCTGACGAAGCCGTTGCGCATTGCCGCTCCGGCAAGGGCCCGATCATCCTGGAAATGCTGACCTACCGTTATCGCGGCCACTCCATGTCCGACCCGGCCAAATACCGTTCCAAGGACGAAGTGCAGAAGATGCGCTCCGAGCACGACCCGATCGAACAGGTCCGTATCCGCCTTCTCGAAAAGGGCTGGGCGAGCGAAGACGATCTGAAGGATATCGACAAGGATGTCCGCGACATCGTCGCAGACAGCGCCGATTTCGCCCAGAACGATCCGGAGCCGGATGCATCCGAGCTCTACACCGACATTCTGCTCTAAATCGGGGAGGGACGATCCATGCCCATCGATATTCTCATGCCCGCCCTTTCTCCGACGATGGAAGAGGGTACCCTTTCGAAATGGCTCAAGCAGGAAGGCGACAAGGTCGTTTCCGGTGACGTCATTGCCGAAATCGAAACCGACAAGGCCACCATGGAAGTGGAAGCCGTTGACGAAGGCACAATCGGCAAGCTGCTGATCGACGCCGGCACCGAAGGCGTCAAGGTCAACACCAAGATCGCCATCCTTCTGCAGGACGGTGAATCCGCCGATGCCATTTCGTCCGCAAAGGCTGCACCCGCCGCCGAGCCGGCAAAGACCGAAGCTCCTGCCGCCGCTCCGGCGCCTGCTGCTGCACCCGTTCCGGCCCAGCCGAAGGTTGCCGCAGCCGCTGATCCGGAAGTTCCGGCCGGCACGGAAATGGTATCGATGACGGTGCGTGAAGCGCTGCGCGACGCAATGGCCGAAGAAATGCGCGCCAATGCAGACGTCTTCGTCATGGGCGAAGAAGTTGCGGAATACCAGGGCGCCTACAAGGTAACCCAGGGCCTGCTTCAGGAATTCGGCGCACGTCGCGTGATCGACACCCCGATCACCGAGCATGGCTTTGCCGGTATCGGCGTCGGTGCTGCGATGGCCGGCCTTCGCCCGATCGTCGAGTTCATGACCTTCAACTTCGCCATGCAGGCGATCGACCAGATCATCAACTCCGCCGCCAAGACGCTCTACATGTCCGGCGGCCAGATGGGCGCTCCGATCGTCTTCCGCGGCCCGAACGGTGCGGCAGCCCGCGTCGGCGCTCAGCACAGTCAGGATTATGCAGCCTGGTACAGCCATATTCCGGGCCTCAAGGTCGTCATGCCCTACACGGCAGCCGACGCCAAGGGCCTGCTCAAGGCTGCGATCCGCGATCCGAACCCGGTCATCTTCCTTGAGAACGAAATCCTCTACGGCCAGCATTTCGATGTGCCGAAGCTCGATAATTTCGTGCTGCCGATCGGCAAGGCCCGCATCCATCGTCCGGGCAAGGACGTCACGGTCGTCTCCTTCGGCATCGGCATGACCTATGCCACCAAGGCTGTCGCCGAGCTGGAAGCCCAGGGCATCGATGTCGAACTCATCGACCTGCGCACCATCCGCCCGATGGATCTGCCGACGATCATCGAATCGGTCAAGAAGACCGGCCGTCTGGTCACCGTCGAGGAAGGCTATCCGCAGTCCTCCGTCGGCACGGAAATCGCCACCCGCGTCATGCAGCAGGCTTTCGATTATCTCGATGCGCCGATCCTGACGGTCGCCGGCAAGGACGTGCCCATGCCTTACGCCGCCAACCTCGAAAAGCTGGCGCTTCCAAGCGTCGCCGAAGTGGTCGATGCGGTGAAGGCCGTTTGCTACAAATAAGGGGAGGGCTCATCGATGCCTATCAACATCACTATGCCTGCCCTCTCGCCGACCATGGAAGAGGGTAACCTCGCCAAGTGGCTCGTCAAGGAAGGCGACAAGATCAAGTCCGGCGACGTGCTCGCCGAGATCGAGACTGACAAGGCAACGATGGAAGTCGAGGCCGTCGATGAAGGCACCGTCGCCAAGATCGTCGTTCCTGCCGGCACCGAAGGCGTGAAGGTCAATGCCCTGATCGCCGTGCTCGCCGCCGATGGCGAGGATGTCGCGGCTGCAGCATCAGGCGCTGGTGCCGCTGCTGCTCCGGCAGCCAAGGAAGCTCCGAAGGCGGAAGCTGCGGCTGCTCCGGCTCCGGCAAGCGTTTCGGCTCCTGCTGCTGCACCTGCAGCCGTTGCATCGGCTCCGGCCGCAAATGACGGTCATCGCACCTTCGCTTCGCCGCTCGCACGCCGCCTTGCCAAGGAAGCCGGCATCGATGTGACAGCTGTTTCCGGCACAGGCCCGCATGGCCGCGTCATCAAGAAGGACGTCGAAGCTGCCGTTTCCGGCGGCACCGCCAAGGCTGCTCCTGCAGCAGCACCGGCTGCACAGCCGGCCGCCGCTGCTGCTCCGGCCGCTGCGAAGGGCATGTCCGACGACGCCGTGCTCAAGCTGTTCGAGCAGGGTTCCTACGAGCTCGTGCCGCATGACGGCATGCGCAAGACGATTGCAAAGCGCCTGCAGGAATCGAAGCAGACGATCCCGCACTTCTACGTTTCGGTCGATTGCGAACTAGACGCGCTGCTGGCGCTCCGCACGCAACTCAACGATTCCGCTCCGAAGTCGAAGGACGGCGTTCCGGCCTACAAGCTCTCGGTCAACGACATGGTCATCAAGGCCCTGGCACTGGCACTGCGCGATGTTCCGGATGCCAATGTCTCCTGGACTGACAGCGCGATGGTCAAGCACAAGCATGCCGATGTCGGCGTTGCCGTCTCCATTCCCGGCGGCCTGATCACCCCGATCATCCGCAGCGCCGAGCAGAAGACGCTCTCCACCATCTCCAACGAGATGAAGGACTACGGCAAGCGCGCCAAGGAGCGCAAGCTGAAGCCCGAGGAGTATCAGGGCGGCACCACCGCCGTGTCGAACATGGGCATGATGGGCGTGAAGAACTTCGCCGCCGTCGTTAACCCGCCGCATGCGACCATCCTGGCCGTCGGCGCGGGCGAACAGCGCGTCATCGTCAAGAAGGGCGAGATGGTGATTGCCAACGTGATGACCGTCACGCTGTCGACCGACCACCGCGCCGTCGACGGTGCGCTCGGCGCCGAGCTCCTGGCAGCCTTCAAGGGCTACATCGAAAACCCGATGGGGATGCTCGTCTGAGCCTTACTGCGACACGGAGGCATGAATGACCAAGACTGTTCTGTGTTACGGCGACTCGCTGACATGGGGCTACAGCGCCGAGACGGTCGGCCGTCATGCCTATGAAGATCGGTGGCCGAGCGTGCTGCAAAAGGCGCTCGGCAGCCAGGTCCGCGTCATCCCGGAAGGGTTGAACGGCCGCACCACTGCTTTCGACGATCATTTGGCCGATTGCGACCGTAACGGCGCGAGGATCCTGCCGACGATCCTGCAAAGCCACAATCCGCTCGATCTCGTCGTCATCATGCTCGGCACCAATGACATGAAGCCGGTTGTCGCCGGTTCGGCTTTCGCCGCTCTGCAGGGCATCAGCCGGTTGGTCCAGCTCGTGCGCAATCATGCGTGGGGGTTCGACTATGAGGTGCCCGATATCCTCATCGTCGCTCCGCCGGCAATCACCGAGACGGCCAATGCGGCCTTTGCGGCCAGCTTTCTCGGCGCGGTCAAGGAATCGGCCAAGCTGCCGACGCTCTACGGCGATCTGGCCGATGAGCTCGGATGCGGCTTCTTCGATGCCAATACGGTCGCCGTCACCACGCCGCTCGATGGCGTTCATCTCGATGCGGAAAACACCCGGGCGCTCGGTCGCGGCCTCGAGCCGATCGTGCGGATGATGCTCGGTCTCTGACACATTCAAGGCGCCGGCTCCGATCCGCCGCCACCAATAAGGCAGGAAACACATGGCTGAGAATTACGACGTCATTATCATCGGCTCCGGTCCCGGCGGTTATGTCGCCGCCGTGCGCGCCGGCCAGCTTGGCCTGAAGACCGCGATCGTCGAACGCGAGCATCTGGGCGGCATCTGCCTCAACTGGGGGTGCATTCCAACCAAAGCGCTGCTCCGTTCGGCCGAAATTCTCGACCATTCCAACCACTTGAAAGATTATGGCCTCGTTCTGGAAGGGAAGGTCAGCGCGGATGTGAAGGCGGTCGTTGCCCGCTCGCGCGGCGTTTCCGCCCGCCTCAACCAGGGCGTCGGCTTCCTGATGAAGAAGAACAAGATCGACGTCATTTGGGGCGAAGCCAAGATCACCAAGGCTTCGACAGGCGCTCAGCCTGGCGAGATCGTCGTCAGCAAGTCGACCAAGCCCGTCGTCGAGCCGCAGCATCCGGTGCCGAAGAACGTCAAGGGCGAGGGCACCTACACTGCCAAGCACATCATCGTCGCGACCGGCGCCCGTCCGCGCGCGCTGCCCGGCATCGAGCCGGACGGCAAGCTGATCTGGACCTATTTCGAAGCGCTGAAGCCGGATTTCCTGCCGAAGTCGCTGCTCGTCATGGGCTCGGGTGCCATCGGCATCGAATTTGCGAGCTTCTACCGTTCGATGGGTGTCGATGTCACCGTCGTCGAAGTTATGCCGACCATCATGCCGGTCGAGGATGCCGAAATCTCCGGCATCGCCCGCAAGCAGCTCGAAAAGCGCGGCCTGAAGATCTTCACCAAGGCGAAGGTCACGAAGGTCGACAAGGCCGCCAACTCGATCACCGCCCATGTCGAAACCGAAGACGGCAAGGTCCAGCAGATCACGGCCGACCGCATGATCTCGGCCGTCGGCGTTCAGGGAAACATCGAAAACCTCGGCCTCGAGGCGCTCGGCGTGAAGACCGATCGCGGCTGCGTCGTCATCGACGGCTACGGCAAGACCAATGTTCCCGGCATCTACGCGATCGGCGACGTTGCCGGTCCGCCGATGCTGGCCCACAAGGCCGAGCACGAGGGCGTCGTCTGCATCGAGAAGATCGCCGGACTGCCGAACGTTCATCCGACGGACAAGGGCAAGGTTCCGGGTTGCACCTATTGCCAGCCGCAGGTCGCCTCCGTCGGCCTGACCGAAGCCAAGGCCAAGGAACTCGGCCACGATATCCGCGTCGGCCGTTTCTCCTTCGTTGCCAACGGCAAGGCGATTGCGCTTGGCGAAGACCAGGGTCTCTGCAAGGTCATCTTCGACAAGAAGACCGGTGAGCTTTTGGGCGCGCACATGGTCGGCGCCGAGGTTACCGAACTCATCCAGGGATTCGTCGTCGCGATGAACCTCGAGACGACGGAAGAGGAACTGATGCACACGATCTTCCCGCATCCGACCGTTTCAGAAACGATGAAGGAAGCGGTGCTGGACGCCTATGGCCGGGTGCTGAACGCTTGATAATTTCCTGCCATGCCCTTTATCCAAAGGGTGGAAATCAGGAAAGGAAATCAACATGTCTATCACGACGGAAGGTTGGATCGTCTTTCTTCTCATCGGCCTGGTCGCGGGTTTCCTCGCGAGCCTGATCGTCGGAGGAGGCGGGCTCATCAGTTGCCTGGTGAGCGGCGTGATCGGCGCTTTCGTAGGCGGTTTCCTGTTTCATTATTTCGGGATATCGCTCGGTATTGAAAATGCGCTTGTCGTGGAGATCATCCATGCCACGGTCGGCGCGATCATCGTGGTGCTGTTGGCGAGGTTGATCGTCTAGAGCATCGTCGCTAAGACGCAACGCGAAGCCCGGCAGGACAGTCCTTAAGGGCGCCCGAAATGAGGGTTTGATGGAAAGTGTCGGTTGGCTGGGTCTGATCATCATCGGCGGTCTCGCGGGTTGGCTCGCGGGCAAGCTGATGGATGCGCGCTATGGCATCATCCTGAACATCATCCTCGGCATCGCCGGCTCGGTGGTCGCGGCAGGGCTTCTGGTGGCCATGCATGTCGGCGTACCCGGCGGCCGGCTCGGCTTTTTCATCACCGGTTTCATCGGTGCATGCATTCTGATATTCCTCGCCAAATTCGCTCGGCGATGAAGGGCCGCATTTCAAGCGGCGGAAAGTAGACGTTTCATGGTCACCATTCTCGATACGATCAATCCGGACGCCAAGCGCGTACGACACCCGGAGAAGGCGCATCGGCCGGATACGGAAGTCCTGCGCAAGCCGGACTGGATCCGAGTGAAGGCACCGACATCGAAGGGCTATGCCGAGACCCGCTCGATCGTGAAGGAGCACAAGCTCGTCACGGTCTGCGAGGAAGCCGGCTGCCCGAATATTGGCGAATGCTGGGATAAGAAGCACGCCACCTTCATGATCATGGGCGAGATCTGTACCCGCGCCTGTGCCTTCTGCAACGTCGCGACCGGCAAACCGAATGCACTCGACATGGCCGAACCGGAAAACGTCGCCAAGGCCGTCAAGCAGATGGGCCTCAGCCATGTTGTCATCACGTCCGTCGACCGCGACGATCTGGCGGACGGCGGTGCCGAGCACTTCGAGAAGGTAATCTGGGCTATCAGAGCCGCTTCGCCGACGACCACGATCGAGATCCTGACGCCGGACTTCCTGAAGAAGCCGGGCGCGCTGGAGCGCGTCGTCGCCGCCAAGCCCGATGTCTTCAATCACAATATGGAAACGGTCGCCGGCAACTATCTGACCGTTCGTCCCGGTGCACGCTACTTCCATTCGATCCGCCTGCTGCAGCGGGTGAAGGAACTGGACCCCACAATGTTCACCAAGTCCGGCATCATGGTCGGCCTCGGCGAAGAGCGAAACGAAGTGCTGCAGCTGATGGACGACCTGCGCACAGCCGATGTCGATTTCTTGACGATCGGCCAGTATCTGCAGCCGACGCGCAAGCATCATCAGGTGATGAGCTTCGTGACGCCGGAAGAGTTCAAGTCCTACGAGACGGTCGCCTATAGCAAGGGCTTCCTCATGGTCGCTTCCAGCCCGCTCACGCGCTCGTCTCATCATGCCGGCGATGATTTCGAGCGTCTGCGCGCCGCTCGCGAAAAGAAGCTGATGCTGGCTGCCGAATAAGCGCACCAAATTACATCTTGCCATTCGAACGAACCGCGGCGATTGTGCCGCGGTTTTTGTTCGTGCCGTCATCTCTTTGTCATCGGCGCGGCCTAGGGAACACGCCGCCGTTTGTTATCGGTTTCGGCGCTTTAGATGAGACTATGGAGCTGGACCGTGGAGCAGATCGTCGCGCCGCAGGCACTGTCTCGTGCCGTTGACCTGGATGAAGGGGCGACCCTTCTTAAAAAGGCGAATCGTATCCTCGTTATGGGTTGTTCCGGTGGCGGCAAGTCGACGCTGTCGCAGAAGATCGCTGCCCGCTTCGGCCTCGCCTATATCTCGATCGATCGGGACATATTGTGGCTGCCGGGCTGGATTCAACGCGACAGGGCTGAGCAGCGTTCGATCATCCTCTCCATGATTGAAGGCGAGCACTGGATCATGGACGGCACGAATCCCTCGACATTCGATATCCGCCTGCCGCGCACCGATTTCGTCATTTGGGTGCGGATGCCGCGACTGCTTTGCATTTGGGGCGCCGTCTCGCGCTGGCTCAAATGGATTGGCCGCACGCGGCCCGAGATGGCGCCCGGATGCAAAGAGAAGATCGATTGGGAGTTCCTGCGTTTCATCTGGACGTTCGAAGAGAAGTTTACGCCCCGCGTCGTCGCCGGCCTCGTCGAGCACGGCCCAAACGTGCCCGTTTTGCAGCTGAAATCCCGCGGCGAAATGCGTCAGCTTCTTGATCTTCTTGGCCGTCCTGCTTAATTGCGGCTCATGCCTCAATTCGAAACTCATCGCCCCGTTCCGCATTCGCCCGACCAGATGTTCGACCTTGTCGCCGATGTGGAACGCTATCCTGAATTCCTGCCGCTTTGCGAGGCGCTCACGGTCCGCAACCGCAAGGAGCGCGACGGCAAGATCCTGCTGATTGCCGATATGACCGTCGGTTACAAGGCGATCCGCGAGACCTTCACGACGCAGGTGCTGCTGAACAAGGCGGAGCGCGCGATCGATGTGAAATATATCGATGGGCCCTTCAAATATCTCGACAATCGCTGGCGCTTTACGCCGTCGGAAAACGGCGGCTGCAGCATTGATTTCTTCATCGACTATGAATTCAAGAGCCGCATCCTCGGCGCCCTGATGGGATCGATGTTCGACCGGGCTTTCCGCATGTTCACGGATGCCTTCGAGACGCGCGCGAGCAAAATCTACGCTTGAAGCTGCGCGCGGTCATTGGCCGAGCGTGACGAGCATCTCCAGCGCCGTGTTCAAAGTGGCCAGCCGAACCTTGTCGCGGCCGATATCGCCATAACGCATTTCGCGATGGATGAGTGCGCCGCTGCGTGCCTTGGCGGCGAGGTGGACGAGCCCGACGGGTTTTTCCGCGGAGCCGCCGCCAGGCCCGGCGATGCCGGTGACGGCCACGGCGAAGTCGGCACGGGAGCGGAAGAGGGCGCCATGTACCATCTGCAGCGCCGTTTCCTTTGAAACCGCTCCGAACTGCGCCAGCGTCTGCTCCTGAACGCCGAGCATCTCCATCTTTGCGGTATTAGTATAGGTCACGAAACCGCGATCGACCACGGCGGATGAGCCGGGGATTTCCGTCAACGCACCGGCGATCAGCCCGCCGGTGCAGGATTCGGCCGTCGCTACCATCCAACCCTTTTCGGTGAAGTCCGCGACGATCTTTCGTGCGAGCGCGAGAATCTCGTCCGGGAAATGCATCATGCCTTGCCTCCGCGATAGACGACGGTTGCCGTCGCGATGGCCGCGATGCCTTCGCGGCGGCCGACGAAGCCAATCGTCTCGTTTGTCGTTGCCTTGACGGAGCAGCGCTCGAGGCTGATGCCCAGAAACTCGGAAAGCTTGGCGCGCATCACGTCACGATGCGGCCCGACTTTCGGCGCTTCGGCGATCAACGAGACATCCGCATTCATGATGGTGCCGCCACGCTCGCGCACGATCTTGGCCGCATGCTCGATGAAGACACGCGACGGGGCGCCTTTCCACTGCGGATCGGAGGGCGGAAAATGGTCGCCGATATCACCGGCGCCGCATGTGGCGAGCAAGGCGTCGGTCAGGGCATGCAGAGCAACATCGGCGTCTGAGTGCCCCTTCAATCTCTGATCATGCGGAATGAAGACGCCGCAAAGGGTGACGCCGTCGCCGGGCTCCAGCTGGTGCACGTCATAGCCATTGCCGGTGCGAACGTCGGGTAGCAGGCCGGCACTCAGCTTTTCGTCCGCCATGGCAATATCCCTCTTGATGGTCAGTTTCACATTGTCGGCGCTGCCGGTCACGAGCGTTACCGGCAGATTGCACCATTCCGCGATCGCCGCATCATCGGTGAAATCGGTCTTGCCGTCAGCCTCCGCTTTTTCATGCGCGGCAAGAATATCGGCAAAGCGAAAGGATTGCGGCGTCTGCGCGGCGTGAAGTCCGGCGCGAGGGACGGTTTCGACGACCAGCCCGTTTGCATCGCCGCGTTTCAGTGTGTCGGTGACGGCCATGGCTGGCAGCACGGCCGGCGCACCCCCTGCAAGGGCTGCGGCAACGCGATCCAGCAGACTATGGTCGAAGAAGGGGCGCACGGCATCATGGATCATCACATGCGTCACGCCGCTTCCATTCAGCTGTCGAAGTCCGGCAAGCACGGATTGCTGGCGTGTCGTGCCGCCGAAGGCGATCTCGACGTCAGGCATGCCGGCAACCTGCTCCAGCGCCGAGCGGAGCAGCTTTTCATCGTCGCGATGAATGACGACGACGATCTTTGCCGTCTGCGGCCATGTCACGAATCTTTCAAGCGTATGCGCAATAACCGCTCTGCCGCCGATCGGGCGATATTGCTTGGGACCTTCTTCTGGAGAGCCCGCCCGTTCGCCGCGCCCGGCGGCAACGATCACGATTCCCACCGACAGCGGTTGAGTTGAATGCATTTGCGTCATAACCCCCGAAGGATAAAGGCTCGTCTCCGGCATGGCTTTGAAAGCGTGGAGCTTTCTTTTGAACAAGCACATGCTAAATAGATCGCCAAACGAGATCCTGCTTCAGCAGGGTCTATCGCCTCGACTGAGTATTTTCCAGCATCTGCCCAAAAAATATCGGGATTCTTCAAACCCCCTTGGCAAACTTTCAAAGCGTGTCTAAAAATAGTGCAGATGTACAGTGTGCCCGAAAGATAATCATTTGCTTTCTTCCCAGCTTGCAGCCCAATTTTCCATCGGTTCCGTGCCCATTCGAAATCGTGTGATTCTGGCACCGATGTCGGGCGTGACCGATCTTCCTTTCCGGCAGCTCGCCTTGCGTTACGGCGCCGGTCTGGTCGTTACCGAAATGGTCGCAAGCCGCGAACTCGTGCAGGATACGGCTGAATCCTGGGCGCGTCTGAAAAGCGCTGGGCTGAAGCCGCACATGGTGCAGCTTGCCGGCCGCGAGGCGCATTGGATGGCCGAGGCTGCAAAGATCGCCACGGACAATGGCGCCGATATCATCGATATCAATATGGGCTGCCCCGCCAAGAAGGTGATTGGCGGCTATTCTGGCTCGGCACTGATGCGCGATCCGGATCATGCGCTGACATTGATCGAAGCGACGGCCCGTGCGGTGAACATTCCCGTCACGCTGAAGATGCGGCTCGGCTGGGACGAAAATTCCATCAACGCGCCTTATATCGCGCGGCGTGCCGAAGAGGCCGGTATCCAGCTCGTCACCATTCATGGTCGCACCCGCATGCAGTTCTATGAGGGCAGGGCGGATTGGGATGCGATCCGCGCCGTGCGCGATGCCGTCTCCATCCCGCTTGTCGCCAATGGCGATGTCGAGACGGCGGAAGACGCGCGGGAAATCCTGAGGCGCTCCGGGGCCGACGCCTTCATGATCGGCCGCGGTTGCCAGGGCCGCCCGTGGCATGCGGGCGTATTGGCTGGCCATCGCGAGCCGGGCCGCGAGGAGATCGTCGAGATCGCGCTCGAACATTATCGCATGATGCTGGAGTTCTACGGCGAAGCAGTCGGCATTCGCCACGCCCGCAAGCATCTGGCCTGGTATCTCGATCGCTATGCGCCGGCGACGACAGGTGCCCACAAGGCAAAAATCATGACGTCGAAAGAGAGCGGCGAGGTGGCCGCATCCTTCCATGCCGCGCTGCAGGCAGGCGCCGATCTCGCCCAATGCGTCCAGGAGGCTGCATGACTTCGAAATCCAGCTCCGGCGCCGGGGACGCCTCGGCCAATTCCGTGGCCATGGCCGTTCTCAACGCGATCCAGAACCCCGTCGTGATGGTCGACGAGGCGGGGCTGATCGCCTTCGCCAACTGGGAGGCGGAGGCCTTCTTCGGCGCCAGCGCCTCGCATCTGTCGCGCTACAAGATTTCGACCTTCATCCCCTTCGGCAGCCCCTTGCTGGCGCTGATCGACCAGGTGCGCGAGCGCCGCGCGCCAGTCAACGAATATCGTGTCGATCTGAGTTCGCCGCGCCTAGGGCAGGACAAACTGGTGGATATTTACGTTGCGCCGGTTTCCAGCGACCCAGGCTCCGTGGTGGTCGTATTCCAGGAACGCTCCATGGCGGACAAGATCGACCGGCAGCTGACGCATCGCGCCGCCGCCCGTTCGGTCACCGGTCTTGCCTCCATGCTGGCGCATGAGATCAAGAATCCTTTGTCGGGCATTCGTGGTGCCGCCCAGCTGCTCGAGCAGTCGGTCGAGGACGACGATCGCGCGCTGACGCGCCTCATCTGCGACGAGACGGACCGTATCGTCTCGCTGGTCGACCGCATGGAGGTCTTCTCAGACGAGCGGCCTGTCGATCGCGTCCCCGTCAACATCCATTCCGTGCTCGATCATGTGAAGGCAGTCGCCAAGGCCGGTTTTGCCCGCAACATCAAGCTTTCCGAAAATTACGACCCGTCGCTGCCGGCGGTCTTCGCAAATCGCGACCAGCTCGTGCAGGTCTTCCTCAATCTGGTGAAGAATGCCGCCGAGGCGGTGGGTGACCGGCAGGATGGCGAAATCATGCTGACGACGGCCTATCGCCCCGGCATCCGGCTTTCGGTCGCCGGCACGCGCGAGAAGATTTCCTTGCCGCTGGAATTCTGCGTCATCGATAATGGTCCCGGCGTGCCGTCCGACCTCGTCCCGCACCTCTTCGATCCGTTCATCACTACGAAGACGAACGGAACCGGCCTCGGCCTTGCACTGGTCGCCAAGATCATCGGCGATCATGGCGGCATCGTCGAATGCGACAGCCAGAACCATCGCACCACTTTCCGTGTTTTGATGCCTGCCTCCAAGGGCATCACCTCAGAAGACGCCCCCCTTCCGAACTCTACAGGGACTACTCGATGACAGCCACGATCCTTGTCGCCGATGACGATGCGGCCATCCGCACCGTGCTCAACCAGGCTCTGAGCCGTGCGGGTTACGATGTGCGCATTACATCCAACGCCGCCACACTCTGGCGTTGGGTCTCGGCCGGCGAAGGCGACCTCGTCGTAACCGACGTCGTCATGCCTGACGAAAACGCATTCGACCTGCTGCCGCGCATCAAGAAGGCAAGACCGGATCTGCCTGTGCTTGTCATGAGCGCGCAGAACACCTTTATGACGGCGATCAAGGCGTCGGAGAAGGGCGCTTACGATTACCTTCCGAAGCCGTTCGACCTGACGGAGCTGATCGCCATCGTCGGCCGTGCCCTGTCTGAGCCGAAGCGCAAGCCGGCGAAGCTCGATGATGATATGCAGGACGGCATGCCGCTTGTCGGACGTTCGGCTGCGATGCAGGAAATCTACCGCGTGCTCGCGCGCCTGATGCAGACCGATCTGACGCTGATGATCACCGGCGAATCCGGCACCGGCAAGGAACTGGTGGCGCGCGCCCTGCATGATTACGGCAAGCGCCGCAATGGGCCTTTCGTCGCCATCAACATGGCGGCTATCCCGCGCGATCTGATCGAATCCGAACTGTTCGGCCATGAGAAGGGTGCTTTCACCGGCGCGCAGACCCGCTCGACCGGCCGTTTTGAGCAGGCCGAGGGCGGTACGCTGTTCCTCGATGAAATCGGTGACATGCCGATGGATGCGCAGACGCGCCTGCTGCGCGTGCTGCAGCAGGGCGAATATACCACCGTCGGCGGCCGCACGCCGATCCGCACCGATGTCCGCATCGTTGCCGCCACCAACAAGGATCTGAAGCAGGCCATCAATCAGGGCCTGTTCCGCGAGGATCTCTATTACCGCCTCAATGTGGTGCCGCTGCGCCTGCCGCCGCTGCGCGACCGTGCCGAGGATATTCCCGACCTCGTGCGCCATTTCATCACCCAGGCGGAAAAAGAAGGGCTTGGCTCCAAGCGCTTCGACCAGGAAGCGCTTGAGCTGATGAAGGCCTATCCATGGCCCGGCAACGTTCGCGAGCTGGAAAACCTTATCCGCCGGCTGATGGCGCTTTATCCGCAGGATGTCATCACCAAGGAGATCATCGACGCGGAACTGCGCGCCGACGTGCCCGACAGCCCGATCGAAAAGGGACCGGTCCGCACCGGCTCCATGACCATCGCCCAAGCGGTGGAGGAAAACATGCGGACCTATTTCGCCGGTTTCGGCGACAACCTGCCGCCGCCTGGCCTTTACGACCGCGTGCTGACGGAAATGGAATATCCGCTGATTCTCGCGGCCCTGACCGCGACGCGCGGCAATCAGATCAAGGCCGCCGATCTTTTGGGCCTCAACCGCAATACGCTGCGCAAAAAGATCAGAGAACTGGGAGTTTCGGTTTATAGAAGCTCCCGAACAGCTTGACAACGCGATCCGATGCGTTGCATTTTCGCCACAATGCGTTGCTTAAAGGTCACGCAGTTGATTCGTCGTTTTTGCAGTGGCGATTCATTTGACCTGCTTTTCGGGAAACGAGAGTTCGTCAGATTTTTCAGCCTCTTGCAAGGGTGACGTGAAGTAAAGGTTTCGCTCCTGTGCGAAACCGATAGACAGCTCCCGCCCCCTGCCTGTCGCGCACACGAATGCCAAATGGTGGCGGTGGGATTTTAGCCGGGGCGCCGACCGTCGCCTGGGCGTGGAGATTGATGGGAATGATGCAGGACGCTGTGTCGCCGGCGGCGAGCGACGAGGCGGTTGTCAAGGTGACGGACCGTCGTGCCTCCTTCGCCCTGCCGGGCCTGATCCTGGCCGGCGGCGCGCTTCTGTGCGCCATCGCGACCTTGCTGATGCTCCTCGGGCTGACGCCGATCGCCCCGACGTCCTCCGTCGTCTTTACCTCGGTCGTGATCAACGGCCTCTTCGTGCTTGGCCTGATTGCCTTGATCGCCCGTGAAGTCGCGCGCCTGATGAAGGCGCGCAGCCGTGGCCGCGCCGCGGCTCGGCTCCATATCCGCATCGTCGTTCTTTTCTCGATCGTGGCGATTACGCCGGCCATCCTCGTCGCCATCGTTGCCAGCCTGACGCTCAATGTCGGCCTCGATCGCTGGTTCGGGGTACGTACGCAGCAGATCATCAGTTCCTCGCAGAACGTCGCGCAAGCCTATCTGATGGAGAACGCGAGCTATCTGCAGGGGCAGACGGTGTCGATGGCGAACGATCTGGAGCGCAATCGCTCGCTCTTCAATCTCGATCGCACCGGTTTTGCCGATCTGATGACCCGCCAGGCGCGCGGGCGCGGCCTGCTGGGCGCCTTCCTTGTACGCCGCGACGGCACCGCCATCGTCCAGGCCGAGATCAAGACCGAACGGCCGCTGCCGGCCATTCCGAAGGATGCACTCGATTCCTCGGCCAACGGCCAGCCGACGCTCATTCCGCCAGGGGTGACCAACCTCGTCGGCGCGGTAATCAAGCTCGATGAAATCCCCGGCTCGTTCCTCTATACCGTGCGTGCCGTCGATCCGCGCGTCATGAACGCCATGCGGATGGTCGAAGACAACACCGTCGAATACAAGGCGATGGAAGCAGGGCGCATGTCGCTCCAGATCGCCTTTGCCGTTCTTTACATCGGCTTTGCGCTCATCGTGCTGCTGGCCGCGATCTGGACCGCGATTGCGATCGCCGACCGTATCGTCAGGCCGATCCGCCTCCTCATCAGCGCTGCTGACAATGTCGCCTCGGGCAACATGAACGTGCTGGTGCCCGTGCGCTCGGCCGATGGTGACGTCGGCAGCCTGTCGCGCACCTTCAACAAGATGATCTCGGAAATCCGCACCCAGCGCGATGAAATTCTGGAAGCGAAGGATGAGGTCGACGATCGCCGCCGCTTCATCGAGGCCGTTCTGTCGGGCGTGACGGCGGCTGTGATCGGTGTCGAGCATGACCGGCGCATCACCATCGTCAATACCTCGGCCGAGGATCTGCTGACGCTGAAGAGCGAAGAGCTCATCGGCAAGAGCCTGTCGGAAATTTCCCCTGAGGTCGATCAGGTCGTCACCGAAGCGACGACCCGCCATCGCAGCGATTTCCGCAAGCAGATCAGCCTCGTCCGCGGCGGAACGGTGCGCACGCTCAGCGTCCAGGTGACGCGCGAGGAATCGCGCGACGCCAACGAATCCTACGTGATCACGCTCGACGACATCACCGATCTGGTCATCGCGCAGCGCTCGACCGCCTGGGCCGACGTCGCGCGCCGCATCGCGCATGAGATCAAGAACCCGTTGACGCCGATCCAGCTGTCGGCGGAGCGTATCCGCCGCCGCTTTGGCAAGAATATCGCCGATGCCGACCGTCCGGTTTTCGACCAATGCACGGATACGATCATCCGGCAGGTGGGCGATATCGGCCGCATGGTCGACGAATTCTCCTCCTTTGCCCGCATGCCGAAGCCGACCATGGAGCCGACCGACCTGCGCGATATTCTGCGCGATGCCGTGTTCCTGCGCGAGATGGGCAACAATCACGTCAAATTCGAGCGTGAGCTGGGCGACGAACGGCTGGAGGGCATGTTCGACGCGCGAATGCTCGGCCAGGCCTTCGGCAATCTCATCAAGAATGCCGTCGAGGCGATCGAAGGCGTGCCAAGCGATCAGGCCCGCGAGCAGCCGAAGGTCCTCGTGCGTTCGTCGCTCGATCCGGAGCGGGATCGTTTCACCGTCGATGTCATCGACAATGGCCGCGGCCTGCCGGTGGAGAACCGGCACAGTATTCTAGAACCCTATATGACTATGCGCGAAAAGGGCACCGGCCTCGGTCTCGCCATCGTCAAGAAGATCATTGAAGACCATGGCGGGCAGATCGAACTCCACGACGCGCCAGCCGATTTCGACCAGGGCAGGGGGGCCATGATCCGCGTGCATCTGCCGCGCCGTGAGCAAGCCGCCGTCGCCCAGACAGCAAGTGACAAGGAAAGCGTTTATGGCATCTGACATTCTCGTAGTGGACGACGAGGAAGACATTCGCGAAATCGTTTCGGGAATTCTCTCGGATGAAGGGCACGAAACCCGCACCGCGCACGACAGCGACAGCGCGCTCGCCGCGATTTCCGATCGCGCGCCGCGGCTGATCTTCCTCGATATCTGGATGCAGGGCAGCAAGCTCGATGGTCTGGCGCTGCTCGACGAAATCAAGGCGCGCCACCCGGAACTCCCCATCGTCATGATCTCCGGTCACGGCAATATCGAGACGGCCGTCTCCGCCATCAAGCGCGGCGCCTTCGACTTCATCGAAAAGCCGTTCAAGGCCGATCGCCTGATCCTGATTGCCGAGCGCGCCCTGGAGAACTCCAAGCTGAAGCGCGAGGTTTCCGAGCTGAAGCGCCGCACCGGCGATGCCGTGGAGCTGATCGGTACGTCGGTCGCCGTTTCGCAGCTGCGTCAGACGATCGACAAGGTGTCCCCCACCAACAGCCGCGTCATGATCTTTGGTCCGTCGGGCTCCGGCAAGGAACTCGTGGCCCGGATGATCCACAAGAAGTCGACCCGCGCGAATGGTCCCTTCGTGGCGCTGAACGCTGCGACCATCACGCCGGAGCGCATGGAAATCGCGCTGTTCGGCACCGAAGGATCGCCGGGGCAGGCGCGCAAGATCGGCGCCCTGGAAGAGGCCCATCGTGGCATCCTCTATCTCGACGAAGTCGGTGAAATGCCGCGCGAGACGCAGAACAAGATCCTGCGCGTGCTCGTCGATCAGCAGTTCGAGCGCGTCGGCGGCTCCAAGCGCGTCAAAGTGGACGTCCGCATCATCTCGTCTACGGCTTATAATCTTGAGAGCCGCATCGCCGAGGGACTGTTCCGTGAGGATCTCTATCACCGTCTGGCCGTCGTACCGGTGCGCGTGCCTGCGCTTGCCGAACGCCGTGAGGACGTTCCCTTCCTCGTCGATCAGCTGATGCGGCAGATTTCCGAGCAGGCCGGCATCCGTTCGCGCCGGATCGGCGACGACGCCATGGCCGTGCTGCAGGCGCATGACTGGCCGGGTAACATCCGCCAGCTGCGCAACAATATCGAGCGGCTGATGATCCTCGCGCGCTCGGATGGCGCGGAAACGCCGATCACGGCTGAAATGCTGCCGACCGATCTCGGCGACATGCTGCCGAAAGTATCCGCCAAGAACGATTATCACATCATGACGCTGCCGCTGCGCGAAGCGCGCGAGATGTTCGAGCGAGATTACCTCATTGCCCAGATCAACCGCTTCGGCGGCAATATCTCGCGCACTGCGGAATTCGTCGGCATGGAACGTTCGGCGCTGCACCGCAAGCTGAAGTCGCTGGGTGTCTGACCGGCCGCTCCGTACGTCAATATCGCAGAATTCTGATCAGGGGCTTCCATGCCGAGAATAGCTTATGTCAACGGCCGCTACGTCAAGCACAGCGATGCCATGGTGCATATCGAGGATCGCGGCTACCAGTTCGCCGATGGCGTCTACGAGGTTTGCGAAGTTCGCCATGGCGTGATCGTCGATCTGACGCGCCATCTCGATCGCCTCAACCGTTCGCTGGGCGAGCTGCGCATTGCATGGCCGATGACGCGCCAGGCGTTGGTTCTCGTGATTCGCGAGACGCTGCGTCGCAATCAGGTCCGCAACGGCCTGTTCTATCTGCAGGTGACGCGCGGCGTTGCCCGCCGCGATCACGTCTTCCCGCCCGCCGGCACGCCATCCTCGATCGTCGTCACCGCCAAGAGCACCGATCAGTCCGTGATTGCCAAGAAGAACGCCGATGGCATCAAGGCGATCACCGTCCGCGACAACCGCTGGGACCGCGTGGATATCAAGTCGGTCGGTCTGCTTCCGAACGCGATGGCCCGTCAGCAGGCGAAGGAGGCCGGTGCCCAGGAAGCGATCTATATCGATCACAATGGCATGGTGAAGGAAGGGGCCGCGACCAACGTCTGGATCGTCGATCACGACGGCAATCTCGTCACTCGCCCGGCCGAGCACGGTATCCTGCGCGGCATCACCCGCACGACCCTGATGGACGTCGCAGCCAAGCTCGACGTGACGATTGTCGAGCGATTCTTCTCGGTCGAGGAGATGATGAAGGCCCGCGAAGTCTTCATCACCGCAGCGACAAGTATATGTTTTCCGGTCGTTTCTATCGATGGCGAGCCCATCGCCAACGGTCATCCGGGCAGCATGTCACAGAAAATTCGTGAAGCCTTTTTCGACGTTGCGGAAAAGACTGCGATTTGATACCAACATTCGCTGGGGGGAGAGATTGAGGGTATCTCCTGTCCGGGACCTCTGTATATCATGACATTTAACCGACCTAGGTCGGCAAAAAAGAAAGAAGCGGCGCGATGGCGGAACGTTCTCAAAACTTGCAGGACTTATTTCTCAATACTGTTCGCAAGCAAAAGATTTCACTGACAATTTTCTTGATTAACGGCGTGAAGCTCACCGGTGTCGTAACCTCGTTCGACAATTTCTGCGTCCTGCTCCGCCGCGATGGCCATTCGCAGCTCGTCTACAAGCATGCGATCTCGACGATCATGCCGGGTCAGCCGATGCAGATGTTCGAGAGCGAAGAAGCCGCATCCTAACCAGGATTTTCTACTATCACGACACGCGATACCAAAAATGATTCTCTCATCCCGGAGTCCGTAAAGCACCGGGATGATATGCGCGCTGTCGTCGTCGTGCCTGTGTTGAAACAGGCGCGCGCGGCGCGTTCCGCTCAAGCCGACAGTGCCATCTCCGTCTCGCGCCCACCGGAAAGCCGACTGGAAGAGGCCAAAGGTCTCGCCTTGGCGATCGATCTCGACGTGGTCAACGGTTCCATCGTGCCGATCAACGATCCAAGGCCGGCAACGCTGCTCGGCACCGGTAAGATCGAGGAAATCCTCGCGTTGCTCGATGAGTTCAACGCCGGCCTCGTCATCGTCGATCATCCGCTGACGCCGGTACAGCAGCGCAATCTCGAGAAGGCATGGAACGCCAAGGTTATCGACCGCACCGGCCTCATCCTTGAAATCTTCGGTCGCCGCGCCTCTACCAAGGAAGGCACGCTGCAGGTCGAGCTCGCGCATCTGAACTATCAGAAGGGCCGGCTCGTCCGAAGCTGGACCCACCTTGAACGCCAGCGCGGCGGTGCCGGCTTCATGGGCGGCCCGGGTGAAACCCAGATCGAAGCCGACCGGCGGATGCTGCAGGAACGGATCATCCGGCTGGAGCGCGAGCTGGAGCAGGTGGTTCGCACCCGCCAGCTTCATCGCGCCAAGCGCCGAAAGGTGCCGCATCCGATCGTCGCTCTGGTCGGCTATACCAATGCCGGCAAATCGACGTTGTTCAACCGCATCACCGGTGCTGGCGTTCTGGCGGAAGACATGCTGTTTGCGACGCTCGACCCGACGCTGCGCCGCATGAAGCTGCCGCATGGCCGCACCGTCATTCTCTCCGATACCGTCGGCTTCATTTCCGACTTGCCGACTCACCTTGTGGCCGCGTTCCGCGCGACGCTGGAAGAGGTGCTGGAAGCCGACTTGATCCTGCATGTGCGCGATCTTTCGGATGACGACAATCAGGTCCAGAGCGCCGACGTGATGCGCATCCTTGGCGATCTCGGCATCGGCGAAGCCGAAGGCGCCGAGCGTATTCTCGAGGTCTGGAACAAGATCGACCGCCTGGAACCGGAAGCTCACGATGCCATCGTCCAGAAGGCTTCGACCGCCGAAAACGTCATTGCCGTCTCGGCGAAAAACGGCGAGGGCGTCGATCGCCTGATGGATGAGATCAGCCGGCGTCTCTCCGGCGTGCTGACGGAAACGACGATCACCTTG
The DNA here is from genome assembly GCF_056755475.1 of Rhizobium sp. KNZ2-6A. Taxonomy (NCBI): domain Bacteria; kingdom Pseudomonadati; phylum Pseudomonadota; class Alphaproteobacteria; order Hyphomicrobiales; family Rhizobiaceae; genus Rhizobium; species Rhizobium sp. KNZ2-6A. Next base: position 29,954 of record NZ_JBNDIC010000052.1, read on the forward strand.
CCCGTCGAAAAGCTGGCGCTGCTGCCCTGGCTTTACAATCACGCCATCGTCGATCACCGCGAGGACAATGAGGACGGCACGGTGACGCTCGACGTCCGCCTGACCGAGGCTGAAGCGGTTGAGTTGGAACGGCGCATGGGCAATGGCCCGAAGCCGCAACGCGAAGACTGGGAATAGGCGGGTTTACGCCGACTTGACGCCTGCCAACTGCCGCTCAATGGCTTTTGCCGACTGCCAGATCTCTTCCATCCGCTCCAGCGAGGCGCCTTCCAGCGTCTCGCCTTCAGCCTCGAGCGTCGTTTCAATGTGATGGAAGCGGCGGCGGAACTTGGTGTTCGTGCCGCGCAGCGCCTGCTCTGGATCGGCCTTCACATGCCGGCCGATATTGACGACGGCGAAGATCAGGTCGCCGAGCTCGTCGCTGACCTTGGCCCTGTCGCCGCTTGCGAGCGCTACCCGCAATTCGCCGATCTCCTCCTCGATCTTGTCGAGGATCGGCTCGGGCGCCGACCAGTCGAAGCCGACCTTGGCGGCGCGCTCCTGCAATTTCAACGCTTCAGTCAGGGCAGGGAACGTCCGTTGCACGGAGCCCAGGAAACCGGCCTTGAAGTCTTCGGTAATGCCGCTTTTGGCACGACGCTCGGCCCGCTCGCGCTTCTCTTCAGCCTTGATCCGATCCCATTGGAGCGTCACCGCATCTTCGGTCTTGGCATCGGACACGGCGAAGACATGCGGATGGCGGCGGATCATCTTGCGGGAGATGGCATGGACGACATCACCGAAGGAAAACGCTCCAGCCTCCTCGGCGATCCGCGCGTGAAAAACGACCTGCAGCAGTAGATCGCCGAGCTCGTCGCAGAGATCGTCCGTATCCTTGCGCTCGATCGCATCCGCGACTTCATAGGCCTCTTCGATCGTGTACGGCTTGATGGTTTCGAAGGTCTGGACGATGTCCCAGGGGCAGCCGCTTTCGGGATTTCGCAGCGCCGCCATGATGTCGATCAGGCCGTTTATGTCTCGCGATGCTTCCATCGTTGCCTCGGGTCTTGCTCTATCAATTCAAAGGGATGTCGTTACTGCTCTTCGACGCCTGGTAGTTGTCGGAGAGGCCGGCATAGGACCGCTTGATGCGCGCCGTCTGTTCCTTCAGCTCGCTTTTTCGTGGATCGGCTTCCGTTTCCACAAGGTCGGAGATGGCAAAGCTGTTCCAGAATGCGTTTTGGCGGCGATAACCGCCCGGTTCCAGGCCGAAGACCTCCTTCAGGATCTTGAGATCATGCGGGATCGCGAAGGCGTCGCGGGAATCCTCGTGGCTGAAGAAATAGTAGAAATTGTCGAAACCGGCCCAGGTGATCGCCGACATGCACATGGTGCAGGGCTCGTGGGTGGAGAGAAAGATCAGATCCTTGGTCGCCGGCTTTTCGCCGAGCTCGTAGAAGCGCTTGAGGGCATGAACCTCGCCGTGCCAGAGCGGGTTCTCCAATTCATTATTGGTTTCGGCGATAACGAGCGAAAGGTCGGATTTGCGCAGGATAGCCGCGCCAAAGACCTTGTTTCCGGCAGCCACGCCCTTGCGGGTCAGGGGCAGGATGTCGTGCTCCACGACGTCGAGAAGGCGGGCTGCGATGCTGTTGTCGGACAAGGATCTCTCCAGAGTTTTGGTGCCAGTCTATCGGCATTGTGCAAGCGGCGGAATGCGCAAATGACGTATGGACCAAGTTTGTCACAGGCAATAAAATCGCCGCAGGCGGTGGTCAATCATAAAAGTCTATAGATTTCCTATATTTATCTCGATCTGCTCGTCTGGTGAGTTTTGCTCAAATCCTTGTCATGTCGAGCAAAAGAATACGCGCATGCATGGGCATTAGAATTTCTGTTTCTTCAATCTCTTGGCAGCAAGGGCGATATTCGCCAAATCTCGAAGTGGAACCATGATGCATCCCAGGACTGAACAGCTTTCGGTATTTCCCGCCTTCTTCCGCGTGGAAGGAAGGGTGACGGCTGTCTTCGGCAATGGCGATGAAGCGTTTGCCAAGGCGCGGCTGCTCATGAACACGCAAGCAAGGATTGTCGCCTATGCGCCGGCGCCCGAGGCCGATTATCATGCCTTCCTGATTGCCAATCGCATTGAAACCGTACGGGGCGATTTTTCAGCCGATCAGGTCAAGGGTGCGACACTCGTATTTGCCGCCACCGGCAATGCGGAGGCGGATCGCGCAATCGTCGACGCCGCCCGGGTCGAAAGAATTCCGGCGAACGCCGTCGACCAGCCCGATTACTGTGATTTCTACACGCCGGCGCTGGTCAATCGTGCGCCTGTTGCCGTCGCCATCGGCACCGAGGGTGCTGGTCCGGTACTTGCCCAGGTGATCCGCGCCCAGATCGACCAGATGCTGTCGCCGTCGCTCGGTAAGCTTGCCGACCTTGCGACGCGCTACCGCAAGCCGGTCGAGCGTCTTGTGCCGCGTGGCGTTGCTCGCCGCATCTTCTGGCGGCAGTTCTTTTCCGGACCAGTCGCTGATGCCATCAATGCCGGTCATGTCGCGCAGGCGGAGCAAGCAGCCGATGAACTGCTGCGGTCGTCCCGTGATGTCGAGGGTCGCGTCTGGCTGGTCGGTGCCGGCCCGGGCGCCGAAGATCTGCTGACGCTGCGGGCGCAGCGCGTGATGATGGAGGCCGATGTCATCGTCTATGATGCCCTGGTGCCGCAGGCGATCGTTGATATGGGACGCCGCGATGCCGAGCGCCTGTCCGTCGGCAAGCGCAAGGGATGCCACAGCAAGTCGCAGGAGGAGATCAACGATCTGCTGGTGCAGCTCGGCCGCGAAGGCAAGCGTGTCGTGCGGCTGAAGTCGGGCGATCCGCTGGTTTACGGCCGTGCCGGCGAGGAAATGGCTGCTCTGCGCGCCGCCGGTATCGGCTATGAGATTGTTCCCGGCATCACCTCGGCCTTTGCCGCTGCTGCCGATTTCGAACTGCCGCTGACTCTGCGTGGCGTCGCCTCGTCGCTGGTCTTTACAACGGGTCACGATCTCACGGGCGATGTGCTGCCCGATTGGGCGAGTTTGGCCGTATCCGGCGCCACGATTGCGGTGTATATGGGACGCACGGTTGCCGCTTCCGTCGCCGGCCGCCTGATGCAGGCCGGCTTGCCGCCCGAGACGACCGTTGCCATCATCGAGAACGCGAGCCGCCGCGATCGCCGCCTGATGCACGGCATCCTGCGGGATCTGCCTGATCTCGAACACCGTGACGAGTTGAGCGGGCCGGTCATGGTCATTATTGGCGATGCCGTCGCCGGTGCGAATTTTGAACAATCCGAGCCGCTGGTCCGCCGTGAGACCGTTGCTCAAGACTATGCAAGGAGCTGATTGATGGTCGACAAGGTTCTGACCGCAAACCGGCTCACCGATGGCGTCGCCGTTTGGCTGAACGCAAATGGTGAGTGGGTGACGTCGCTGCAGGAGGCGTTGGTCGCCCGTCATGCCGAGGCGGAAGCCGCGTTGGAAGCGATCGGCAAGCAGGCCTATGCCGACAACAAGGTCGTCGACGTCAATCTGATCGATGTTCAGGAAACCGGCGGCAAGCTATGGCCGCTGCGCCTGCGCGAGCGCATCCGTGCCGAAGGCCCCACCATGGAATACGCGCCGGGCTATGCTGCGGCCGATCCCGATTTCATTGCAGTCTGAGAAGTCCCGAGGAAGTCATGTATCGTTACGATGAATTCGACCACGCCTTTGTTGCGGAACGGGTTGCCCAATTCCGCGATCAGGTGGAGCGGCGCCTCTCGGGTGAGCTTTCGGAAGATGCCTTCAAGCCGCTGCGCCTGATGAACGGTGTCTATCTGCAGCTACATGCCTATATGCTGCGTATCGCCATTCCCTATGGCACGCTGAGCTCGCGCCAGATGCGCATGCTCGCCCATGTCGCACGCACCTATGACCGCGGCTATGGCCACTTCACCACGCGTCAGAACCTGCAGTTCAACTGGCCGAAGCTCTCTGAAATGCCAAACGCGCTGGCCGATCTCGCTTCGGTCGAGATGCACGCCATCCAGACCTCGGGCAACTGCATTCGCAACGTGACGGCCGATCATTTCGCCGGCGCTGCGGCGGACGAAGTCGCCGATCCCAGGCCCTATGCCGAAATCCTGCGGCAGTGGTCTTCCGTTCATCCGGAATTCTCCTTCCTGCCGCGCAAGTTCAAGATTGCCGTCACCGGCGCTGAGCGCGACCGCGCCGCGATCCAGGTGCATGACATCGGCCTGCATCTGAAAAAGAACGACAAGGGCGAGATCGGTTTTGCCGTTTACGTCGGGGGCGGGCAGGGCCGCACGCCGCTGGTCGCCAAGCTGATCCGCGACTTCCTGCCGGAAGAGGATCTCCTGTCCTACACGACTGCGATCATGCGCGTTTACAATCTGCACGGCCGCCGCGACAACAAGTACAAGGCGCGCATCAAGATCCTCGTGCACGAAACCGGCGCCGAGGAATTGGCGCGTCAGGTCGAAGTCGAGTTCGACAAGCTGAGAGACACCGAACTGAAGCTGCCGGAAGCCGATGTCCAGGCCATCTCGGCCTATTTCGCGCCGCCGGCGTTGCCGGAGCGCCCTGAAGGCTGGGAAAGCCTGGCGCGCTGGAAGAAGGCCGATCCGGCCTTTGCCCGCTGGGTGCAGCAGAACGTACAGCCGCACAAGAACCCCGATTACGGCATGGTGACCATTTCGCTGAAGCCGATCGGCGGCATTCCGGGTGACGCATCGGACGCGCAGATGGAAGCCGTGGCCGATATCGCCGAGGAATATGCCTTCGACGAGATCCGCGTCAGCCACGAGCAGAACCTCATCCTGCCGCATGTGGCGCTGGCCGATCTCGAAGCTGTCTACCGCGGCCTCGTCGCCCACGGTCTCGAAACGGCGAATGCCGGCCTGATCACGGACATCATCGCCTGTCCCGGCCTCGACTATTGCGCGCTTGCCAATGCGCGCTCCATCCCGGTCGCGCAGGAGATTTCCACGCGCTTCGGCTCGGCTGAGCGTCAGGCTGAGATCGGCGAGCTGAAGATCAAGATTTCCGGCTGCATCAATGCCTGCGGCCATCACCATGTCGGCCATATCGGCTTGCTGGGCGTTGAGAAGAAGGGCGCGGAACTCTATCAGATCACGCTCGGCGGCTCCGGCGACGAGAACACCTCGATCGGCGAAATCATCGGTCGCGGCTTCGAGCCCGACAAGGTGACCGATGCCATCGAGACCATCGTTGATACCTATATCGGTCTTCGTCTGGATCCCTCCGAAACCTTCCTGACCGCCTACCGTCGCGTTGGGCCGCAGCCGTTCAAGACTGCGCTTTACGGCTCGTCCTCGTCGGCAGCCGAAGCGGCGTAAGGAGATTGACTATGACCAAGATCTGGCGGGAAACCGGCTTCATCGAAAACGATCCGTGGGTCATTGAGACCGACGAGGTCAAGGCGACAGAGACGCAGAAGCCTCTGCTTGGCCTCGATGCACTGGTCGCAAAGGCGGAAGAGAGCAACGAGGCTGGCCTCGGCGTCGTCATCAAGCCGGCTGACGATGTCACCCGGCTGCAGCCCTATCTCGATCGGCTCGATATCGTTGCGGTTGCCTTTCCGGCATTCAGCGATGGCCGCGCCTTCAGCCATGCCTCGCTGCTGCGCCAGCGTCTCGGCTACGCCAACGAGCTGCGGGCCGTGGGCGATGTGCTGATCGATCAGGTACCGTTGATGCTGCGCGTCGGCATCGATAGTTTCGCCGTGACCAACGAGACAGCACTGAAGCGTCTGTCGGAGAACCGATTGCCGGGCATACCGCACTACTATCAGCCGACCGCGCGCAAGGCTGAAGGCGGGCAAGCCTATAGTTGGCGGCGGTTGCCGGCAAAATCGGCCTGATTTCGATAGGCCTGGGATGCGGCGATTTGACAATATCGGATTGCCGCATTCATGCCCATCGATAGCTGTAATGTTGGCAGGCTGGAATCTTGACTGAAATAGACATATTTCAGTCCCATGCAGCCGGATGGAATGGAATGCCTTTCAATACCGGCTATATTATAATATCAGCATCGCAAAATGAGCCTGCCCAGGAAAGACGCGCCCAGGAAAAACGCGTAAGATAGATACGGGATCCGAGATAGAATGAACGCCCCCGCCAAATCAGATGAATTTGCTTCAGCAGTACCAGCCGGCGTCTTCGCCGAGAAGGTGCTGAGCGTTACGCATTATACCGACCGGCTCTTTCGCTTCACCATGACCCGGCCGCAAGGCTTCCGCTTCCGCTCCGGCGAGTTCGCCATGATCGGCCTGATGGTCGATGGCAAACCGCTCTATCGCGCCTATTCGATCGCGAGCCCCGCCTGGGCCGACGAGCTGGAATTCTTTTCCATCAAGGTACCGGATGGTCCGCTGACATCGCACCTGCAGAACATCAAGCCCGGCGACGAAGTGCTGATGCGCAAGAAGCCGACCGGCACGCTGGTTCTGGATGCGCTGACGCCTGGCCGCCGGCTCTACATGTTCTCGACCGGCACCGGCATCGCGCCGTTTGCGAGCCTGATCCGCGATCCGGAAACCTACGAGAAGTATGAGGAAGTCATCCTCACCCACACGACGCGCGATGTCGCCGAACTGAAATACGGCTTCGACCTCGTCGAGGAAATCCGCAACGACGAAATCCTGAGCGAAGTCGTCGGCGACAAGCTGCGCCACTATGCGACCGTCACTCGCGAGGAGTTCCCCTTCACGGGCCGCATCACCGATCTCATTGAGAACGGCAAGCTTTTCAGCGATCTCGGCGTGCCGCCGCTTGATCCAGCGATCGATCGCGGCATGATCTGCGGTTCCTCCGCCATGCTGAAGGACACCAAGGTCCTGCTCGAAAAGGCCGGCCTGAATGAAGGCGCCAACAACAATCCGGCCGAGTTCGTCATCGAACGCGCTTTCGTCGGTTAATCCAACGAGCTATTTAAACGAGAATGAAAGGCGGTTTCGGCGACGAGGCCGCCTTTTTCATGGGCTGCTGAGATAATCGATGAGCGAGGCCATGGCTTTCTCGGCAGCATTCGCATCACCGCCCTGAATGGCTTCGATGGCCTGAACATGCATTGATATCGCCCGACCCATGCGATCATGCGTTCCCATGGAATACCAGAGCCGGCGCGCATGCGTCTGCACTGGTCCGAGTGCTGCCGTAATGAAGTTGTTGGGGCAGGCGGCTTCCAATATCTCATCGAATGTCTTGTCGGCGGCGAAAAAGCCGGGCAGGTCGCTTGTAACGGCATACTCCGTCATCAGCCGCGCGCATTCCCGCAACTGCTCGCGCTGCTGCGGATCGGCATGGGTGGCAACGAGCGCGGCCGCGATCGGCTCCAGCTCGCGCCTGACTTGCATGACGAATTGATGGTCCTCGGGCCGGATCTCCGCAATCTGCAGGCCGACGCGGGGCTGCACATGGATCAGTCCCTGCCAGGCAAGCTTCTGGATCGCCTCGCGCACCGGGGTTCGCCCGTGGCCCGCCATCTCGATCAGTTGTTTCTCGGTAACGAGGGCGCCCGGCTTCAGCTCGAGCGTCACGATCGAATATTCGAGCGCTAGATAGGCGAGGTGGCTAAGCGAATTCTGCATTCGAGGCGGTTTCCGGCATGTGCGTGGACGGCCCAGAGTGTCATCTGGCATTAGCGAAGGCAATCGACAGTGATATATCAAGGATGGCGTTCCGCCTGCCTTCTTTACACGTCCATGTACTTCAATGATCCGGATCGCTTTGAACAAAGTCGGCGGTGCGGGTGGCAATTCGCAAGCCTAACGGAACGAGCCGCGCATCATTGGCCGATTGCCGTGGAAAGGGTCGGCGGCTTCCGTTTGGCTGCCATGAGCAGATCCAGTTCCGTCGCTGATGGTCCGAACTTATAGAAGAGGCGCTTTGCTTCCGCGTCGTCGAGACGATATTTCCGCGCAAATTCAGCAATGCTGTAAGGGCGGCCTCGAATGACTTTTCGCGTGGTTGTCCGATTGGCGTTTTCCGTCATGTTTCCAACCTCCTTTCGGTTCCATTTTGGTAGATAGCGCCAAGCTGGAGGTTGGAAAGGCCTGGAAGTGCATTGTGATCGTGCGGATCGCGCTTTGGGTTCTCATACCCGGATTTTTACATGTCGTGGCAAACCACTGCGCGTGCTGGCGCTGTTCACGCAAAAAAGGGAAGGCGGGCATCCCCCGCCTTCCCTTTTCCTCTTCCCGATCAGGGCGTATCCGCCCGATATATGGTTATCGCCTGATCAGTCGGCCAACGAAAATCAGGATGCAGGCTCCGATGAAGCCGGTGACCAGATAGTTCAGCCATACATGGAACGGCAGCGCGATGCCGAGGGCACGGAACAGCCAGCTGGCGACGAGCGCGCCAACGATGCCGAGGATGATGTTCATGACGATGCCGGTGTTGCTCTTCATGATCATCTCGGCGAACCAGCCAGCCAAACCGCCGATAACAATTGCTGCAATCCAACCTACGTTTGCGTCTTCCATAAAAGAACCTCCTGAGGGCCCGACAGGTTGTTAACAATAACCGATATACACCAAAAACGATTCGCACCCCAACTGTTGCCGATTGCGAGCCGATGGAATCGATCTTTGCAACCCTGATTATTAAGGGAAATTGTAACGGTTGTTTGCGCCCGTGAGAATCGGCTGCCTTGCCAAAGGCATTTGGCCTGTCAGCTTCATGCACTATGATCCGGGATATATCGATCTCGAACAGAGGACCTTGCAAACCATCTACAACCCGTTCGGCACGAGGTTCTCACCCATGTCTTAGGTGCGTTCTGTTACCTATCTCTTCGGTATGGACCAATGTCCTTCCCGAGAGAGGGGTGACAGTTCATACCGGAGACATGGGTTACACTTTTTGCCTTTGCGAGGAGAGCGAAG
>NZ_JBNDIC010000053.1:0-37847 GCF_056755475.1 Rhizobium sp. KNZ2-6A
ATCGATCTCAGCCATCTTGGCTCGTTAACTTAGATCCTGCGGGTCGCCGGCTTCGGCGGGCGACCTCATAGGTTGCAAAACCAACCAGCAGCCTCTTCTTGTCAGTATCAAGTACAGCGAGATCTGATAATGGCAACGCTTTCCACGAAGCTATCGCGCCCACAGACACAGCTCGTTGTTGCGCTCCGGGCTTGTGCCGGAGCCTTCGGGTTGGTTTTCCTCTATAGCTGCGGCTACAATCTCTTTCTTCTGGCGCCTTCCGTCTATCTCCTGCAGATCTATGACAGGGTCTTGTCGAGCCGAAGCGCTGACACGCTTCTGATGCTGACGATGATCATCGCCGTCGCCGTGCTGGTCGGATCCACGCTCGATATCGTGCGCAGGGCAGCTCTTTCGCGCATCGGCAGCTGGCTGGATCACAGGCTGCGGCCGATGGTGCTCACCGCATCATTCGAATATGCCGCGCGCGCCGATCCGGGAACCGCCACGGAATGCTACAGGGACCTGGCCGCATTACGCCAATTCCTCGATTCCCCGGCCAGCTCCCTTTTTTTTGACGTTCCCTGGGCGCCGGTCTTCCTGCTCCTGCTCTTTCTTGTTCATCCGCTGCTTGGGACCATCGGTCTTCTGAGCGCACTTGCACTTCTGCTGTTTGCATTCCTGACGGAACTGGCGACGCGAGAGCCGCTTGGCCGCGCCAATCTTGCCCTTTCGAAGAGCTACGTGCGATTTGCGAGCGCCCTCAAAAACATCGAGGTGATCCGGGCCATGGGCATGCAGTATGGCGCAGCTCTGGTCGTCTATCGCGATGCGGAAATGGCAAGACGGGCGCAGGATATTGCGATGCATCGCACCGAGATCATTCTCGGTTTCTCCAAAGCAATCCGCACGCTCGCGCAGATCCTGATGATGGGATGCGCTACATGGCTGGTGCTTGCGAGCAACAGCAGTCCCGGAATCATCTTCGTTGCAAGCTTGCTGCTCGGGCGCGGGCTTGCACCAATCGAGGGCGCAATAGGTGCATGGCGCTCCTTTATGTTTGCGCGGAATGCCTTCAATCGCCTGAACAGAATGCTGATCGCCATTGCATCGGAACCCGACGCCCGAACGGTGCCGCAACCGGAACCCAATGGCCTCGTTCTCGATAATGTCAGCTATATTCAGCCATTCGCCAACCGGCAGATATTGACTGGCATCACATTGCGCCTCGCGCCAGGTGATTGCGTAGCGCTCATCGGCCCGTCGGGGTCGGGAAAATCGACACTCGGTCGCGTCATAGCCGGCGTTGTGCAAGCAACGAGCGGATGTGCTCTTCTTGGTGGGGTCGATATCTCGGCTCTGCGCCTTTGCGGGGGGACCCGCCATGTCGGATACCTGCCGCAGGACATCGAACTCTTCGGCGGTGCGATCAAGGATGTGATAGGCCGGCTGGACGGCGGAGATCCCGTCAAAGCGATCGATGCTGCGAAGCTTGTTGGATTGCACGAAGCGATCATGCGGCTGCCCCGGGGCTATGAGACCGATATCGGCGAAGGCGGAAACCTGCTTCTTCGAGCTCAGCGCCAACAGTTGGGACTGGCACGGGCGGCCTATGGAAATCCGTCTCTTATCGTTCTCGACGATCCGAACTCGAGCCTGGACTATGACGGCGAACGCATGCTGTTCAGGGCGATTGAGCGCATGAAATCCAGGGGGATGACCGTCGTTATCATTACTCACCGCATGGGCATCCTGCCCGTCACCAACAAGATTGCCATCATGCGCAACGGGACGGTGGCTGCCTTCGGCGACAGCGAACGGATTTATGAAACCTATCTTCAACCATCATCGCGAACGGGAACGTAGGGAGGGACGCTGCTATGACCCTTGTTCGACTGGACGCGACACCGGCGAAATTTTCAAATTCGTCAGGGACAGGCGGGCGGTTCGCTCAACAATCGACAGCCACAGCCACACAACAGGCGGCCTATTCGCCGGTGAACGAGGCAAAGCAGCGCGGGCCTGCCCCCCCTTCGCCCATGCCGAGGCTCAGAGGCGTCGTTTGGACAGGTAACCTGTTGATCGGCGTCTTTATCGTCGGACTGGGAATCTGGTCGGTTCTGGCGCCGCTGAAGAGCGCTGCGATTGCACCGGGCGTTATCGAACCGGAGTCCAGCCGTAAGACCATTCAGCATCTGGAAGGCGGAATTGTGCGACGGATACTCGTCAAAAACGGCGATGCGGTCACGGCCGGGCAAATCATTATAGAACTCGACGATACGAAATCCCGCTCGGAACGCGATAGCATTCAAGGGCAACTTTGGGACGCCGAAGCAGGCCGCGCCCGTCTGCTTGTGGAGCAGACGGGCGGCGACCATGTCGCCTATCCCCAGGACCTCAGGGCGGCAATGGACAGAGATCCTTCGGTCAGCGCGATTTTGACCGGGCAACAGAAAATCTTCGAAGCGCGGCACCGCGTCATGCAGGCGGAAGTCGGGATCACCAATGAAAAAATCGCGCAGGTCCGGCAGGAAATAATCGGACTTGGCGCGCAGAAGGCAGCACTGGCCGACAGAGCTTCAATCTCGCAGGAAGAACTGGATCAGGTTACGCTCCTCAACGCCAAAGGACTGGAAAGAAAGAGCAGACTTCTCAACCTCCAGCGGGAAAAAGCGGACCTGGATGGCCAGCAAGGTCAGGTAGAAGCGCAGATCTCTCGCGCCTACCAGGTGATCAGCGAGTCACAGGCCGATCTCGCAAAGCTCGAGAGCGACCGGTTGAGCGAAGTCGCACAAGGCATGCGCGATACGGAAAGCCAGATCATGCAGTTGCGCGAGCGCCTGCGGGCGATCGACGACCAGCTTTCAAGGACCGATATCCGCGCTCCCGACGATGGAACAATCATGAATCTGCGCATCCACACAGCCGGTGGGGTGATCGGCGCGGGCGAGCCGCTCGTCGATCTTCTCCCGCGCGCCGATCGCCTTATCGTGTCCGCCCACGTCAGGCCGGAAGACATCAATCTCGTCCATGCGGGGCTCGAGGCGCAGGTTCACCTTCTTCCATACAATCAGCGGCGGGTTCCACTCCTGAAAGGCCGGGTCGAGTATGTATCGGCGGACCGTCTCATCGATACGCAGAGCGGCCAGCCATACTTCGCCGCGACAATCCGTGTAACCGACGAGCGGCTGGCGAAAATGAGCGATGTCGAACTGGTCGCGGGCATGCCCGCGCAGGCACTGATCGAAACAGGCGAAAGCAGCGTGGCGTTCTATGCCCTCAGGCCACTTCTCGACAGCTTCAACAGAGCATTTCGTGAGGACTGAAGCGGTGATGGGCAAGAGAAGATTCGACGACGATCAGATTACGGGCATTCTGAAGGAGCACCAAGCCGGAGTGAAGGTGGCGGATGTTTGCCACAAGCACGGCATCAGCGAACCGACTTTCTATCGTTGGCAATCCCTGCAGTTCGGAAATGCCGGCCTCGATGCCAGAAAGGTGAGAGCACTGGAGGAAGAGAACCAGAAGCTCAAGAAGCTTCTAGCCGAAGCCATGCTTTCGGCGGCAACGCTGAGCGAGATGCTGGCGAAGACATCGAAAGGGTGAAACCACCTCTGGACTGAGAGCTTGTTGGCCGCCTCCCGACGCTGTCAAAGCCAACGTGAAGAGGTGCCTCACCGCCGGATCTGGCTAGCTTGAGTGGAATTCAGACAGCGCTTGATCGATCTCCGACATCACATCAGCCGGCAATGGTCCCTTCGCCAGGGCGCCGGCGTTTTCCTCGACTTGGGCAACCGTGCGGAAACCGGGAATTGGCAGCGTGCGCGGTGAGCGCGCCCAGAGCCATGCGAGCGCACCCTGCGTGAGCGTGCGGCCATCTTCGGTCAGTAGTTTGCGGACCGCCTCCAGGCGCGCCGCAAATTCAGGAGCGATCTTGCCATCCTTGAAATAGACCATCCAATCGAGACTTGCACCGCGCACGTCCTTCTCGCCGACGGTTTTGTCCGAGGTGAACTTGCCGCTGAGCAGGCCCATGGCGAGCGGGCCGCGATTGATGGAAATCAGGTCATTGCGCTCGACGACCTCGATCATCGCCGGAACCGGCTCGAAAACGTTCATCGTATGCTGGATCGACACGAAGCCTGGCCGATGCACATGGCGTGCGGCGCGATCCGGATAGTCCGTGCTCCAGCCGAAAGCGTCGATCTTGCCTTCTGCCCTCAGCGTTTCGAGTGTCTCAAAAACCTCATCCGAAGCTTCGAGCGAAAAATCGTTGAGGTGGAATTGCAGCAGATCCAAACGTTCGCGGCGCAGACGGCGCAAGGACGTCTCGACAGACTGACGGATAAAAGCAGGATCGGCGAAAGCGCCTGTTGCTTGCTTGGTCTTCTCGTCGGTCGCAAAGCCGAATTTGGTGGCGATGATGATGTCGTCTCGATCGCCGATCGCCCTTCCCACAACCTCTTCGGAATGCCCGGCGCCGTAATTCGAGGCGGTGTCGAAGAAGCGAATACCGAGATCCACCGCCCGCTCGATAGCGCGAACCGATTCATTGTCATCGACTTCACCCCAGCCAAGTGGAACGTCGCCGGCATAGAACGGACCGCCGATCGCCCAGCATCCCATGCCCAGGCGTGGAATTTCTCGGCCGTTCCAGAGAGCTATTGTGGTCGCGCTACCGGGTTTAGTCAGCATGTCATCCTCCGCAATCGTCTGCCGTTGCAGACAGAAATAGGGAGAGATGCCCGCGTGATAAACAGCCAAATCTGCAGGGTATTTTTCATGGGTGAAAAACAGCCGTTAGTGGCAGCGCTGCCGGAACCAGAGCGGTATCGGCCCGCCACCATGGCATTAAGGTTTGAGGTGGAATGGTCAGGGAGCTATACCGGGAGATCCCATGGATTCACGAGTGCAATGCCCATACCCTCGAAATCCTTGGTGTTGCGCGTGACCAGCGTCATGCGACGCGTCAGCGCCGTTGCAGCAATATAGGCGTCGTTGATCGGCTTGGGGTCAGGCATATGCCATTGGGCCGCCTGAACGGCAGCCGCCTCATCCAGAGGCAGGATGCGACCGGAAAAAGTCGAGAGAACGGTGTTTTCCAGCCAGTAGCGCAATGCCTTCGCAGCAACAGGATCATTGTGCTCCACCAGCCGAACACCGACCTCCAGCTCGTGCAGCACTACAGATGAAATGAAGGTTTCGGCCGGATCGACGATTTCGTTCCAGAGCACAACATTGGGATGTGCCCTGCCGCTCGCAACCTTGCGCAACTCGGACACGACGTTGGTGTCGAGCAACAGCATCAGGACAGATCAACCGGTCGGGCACGTTCCTTGCGCTGCGGCAGCGGCAAGTCAACGTCTTCCGCTCCCGGTGCGGCGAGCATATCACCAAGTGTCCGCATCTTTCCGGTAAGCCGCTTGTACTCGTCGAACGACATGAGGACATGCGCAGGTCGCCCCCTGTCGGTGATAATGACAGGCCCTTCCTTCGCGGCGCGCTTTGCACGCCCAAGGTCCTGATTGAGTTCCCGACCAGAAAGCGTGGTGACGGTCATGACAAGCCTCAGCATTATGTGGTTACGTAACCACATTTAATTCGCGCGAACTCGAATTGCAAGATTCGTCGCCGCTGCGTGACGCCCATCCCAGCTCAGACGCTGCTAGGATTCATTTTCAGAGCGAATATAGACCTGCAGCGTGTAGCCGATATGCTCCGTCATCAGCGCCTTGGCGCGTTCGAGGTCGCGGTCGAGGGCAGCCTCCATCAGCGCCGTGTGATGTTCGATCGCCATCGCGTCCTTAAGCGCCGCCACCGCCTTCTCGTAACCGGCGGAAAGGCCGGCGGTTGCACGCTGCGTCGGCGCCAGGCCGAGGAAACGGTGGTGACGCCGAAGTTGATCAGTGATGGTGGACTGGAAGCGTTTGAGCCAATTCGATGTCGCAGCGCTTACCAGCGCGGCATGGAAGGCGGAATGCTTCTCGTCCCATTCGTCGGCCATTTCCTCGGAAGCCGAATCCGGCACGATCTTGCAGCGCGACAGCCGGTAGTGCGCTGTCACGACGGCGGATTCCCAATCCGGGCCGCCTTTCTCGATCGATTCCATGAACAATGGCAGCTCGATGACCATTCGCGCCCGCATCAGGTCTTCCAGCTCCGCCCTGGAAACAGGCGCGACCGCGAAGCCGCGATTGCTGACGGCCGTCACCAGCTTCTCGGCCTCCAGCCGCGACAGGGCCTCGCGAAGCGGAGTCCAGCCGACACCATAGGCCTCCCGCAGTGCGCCGAGCCGCAAGGATGCGCCAGGCCTGAGCTTCGTATTGAGGATATCGCGTCGCAACAGCCAATAGGCTGCCTCGGTCTTACTCAACGCATCCATGTCCTGCATGCCGCCATCCTCCGCAACGCCCGGATTATATATAAAACTCCCCAATGCAGGAATATATATATCAAAGGCATGGATAGTGCACATCATATATCTGAATTTGACAGGCTTGCAGCAGTCGCTATGATCCCCTCCAAGAGAGCCGAAGGAACACGGCTCCTTGTCACATCCGGGAGGAAAATATGCTGAGATCTACATCCAAATGGCTGTCCGGCCTCGTGGTCGCCGGCGCCGTTGTCGCTGGTGCCGCCACCGCTTCGGCCGAACCCATCAAGATCGCCATCGCCAATTTCGGCGAGCATCCGCAGCTCAATGCTTCGATCGCCGGCTTCAAGAAGGCGCTCGCCGACAACGGCTACGTCGAGGGCAAGGATGTCGTCTACTCCGAGAGCAACACGAGCTTCGACGCGTCGCTTGTGCCGCAAATGATCGCCAAACTGCAGTCCGAACATCCGAAGCTGATGTATACGGTGACGACCCCGGTGTCGCAGATCGCCAAGAAGGCGCTCGCCGGCTCCGGCATTCCGATCGTCTTCACCGCCGTCACCGATCCTGTCGCCGCCAAGCTCGTCCCGTCCTGGGATGCGGGCGACGTCGGCATCACCGGCTCGAGCGACCTGCAGGATATCTCCGCGATCCTGACCTTCACCAAGAAGCTGCTGCCGAATGCCAAGCGTCTTGGCGTGCCCTATAATCCGGGCGAGGCCAACGACGTCGCGCTGATCGACAAGGTCAAGGCCGCCGCTCCAGCCGCCGGCTTCGAAGTGGTCGCCGTCGGCGTCGATAATGTCAACGATATCCAGCAGCGCATCGCATCGCTCGCCGGCAAGGCGGACGTCATCTATACACCCGCTTCCAACCTGCTGCAGCCGGCAATCCCGGCCGTTGCCGCCGCTGCCCGCCAGGCGCAGATCCCGATCGTCAATTCCGACGACGCCGCGGTCCGTAATGGCGTCGTGCCGGCAAGCTTTGCCGTCAACTACGAGCAGGTCGGTGAAAATGCCGGCAAGATCGCCGCGCAGATCCTTAAAGGTGCCGATCCGAAGACGATCAAGCCTTCCCGTCCGGCCTATGAGGACCATGCGCCGCTGATTAACAAGACCGTGTTGAAGGCATTCGGCGCCGAGGTGCCGGCTTCGCTTGCCGATTGCAATTGCTTCACGAAGTGATAGGCGGCATCTTCTACTGCATAATTCCTTAAATCGACGTGGATTTAAGGATAAAATTATGCAGCAGATTTAAAGTGCTACAGCGACCTTTGCGCGTCACATGTGACGCGCGGCGCTGTAGGATCAATCCGATCCATGGCGGCGTCAAGGACGCCGCCATTTCATAACCCTATACTGCAGGGGAGGCACGGATGCTCGATATCAAATCCGCGCGCAAGGTTTTCTACAGAGGCCAGCCCGACGAAAAGGTCGCGCTCAACGGCCTGACACTCTCCCTCAAATCAGGCGAATTCGGCGTCGTCATCGGTTCGAACGGCGCCGGCAAGAGCAGCATGCTGAATGCGATCTCGGGCGCTCTCAGCCTCGATTCCGGTCAGATCCTCATCAATGGCGCCGACGTCACGGGCATGCCGGTCCACAAGCGCGCCGCGCGGCTTGCCCGCGTGTTCCAGGATCCGATGAAGGGAACCGCCGCCAGCATGACGGTCGGCGAAAACATGCTCCTGGCGGAACTGCGCGGCAAGAGCCGTGGATTTCGCCCCGGCCTGAACGCCGCCCGTCTTGCCGCCTACAAGGAGCGCCTCGCCGTTCTCGGCCTCGGCTTGGAGAACCGCCTGGATACCAAGGTCGAGCTGCTTTCGGGCGGTCAGCGCCAGTCGCTGTCGCTCATCATGGCGGTCGGCGGTTCGCCCGATGTGCTGCTGCTCGATGAGCATACGGCAGCGCTCGATCCGCGGACCGCCGATATCGTCATGCAGGCAACCGTACGTACAGTCGAAGCACTCAAGCTGACGACTTTGATGGTGACGCACAACATGCAGCACGCCGTCGATTTCGGCGACAGCATCATCATGCTCGATGCTGGCCGCGTGCATCTCGAAATTGCCGGGGAAGGCAAGCGGCGCATCACCGTGCCCGAATTGATCGGCCACTTCGCCGTCAAAACAGACCGAATGCTGCTGGTGAGCTGACATCATGATGGATTTCATTCAATCAACCGTTTCGAGCTTCGTCTCGCTCATCCCGGTCACGCTGGCACAGAGCTTCATTTTGAGCTTCGTCGTCCTCGGCATCATGATCCCCTTCCGGATGCTGAGCTTTCCGGACCTGACCAGCGAAGGCGCGTTTCCGCTCGGCGGCTGCGTCTGCGGCATCCTGCTTGCCGCCGGCGTCGCGCCGCCGCTTGCGATCGCCGTTGCTTTTGTCGTCGGGCTGGCCGCCGGCTGCTGCACGGCCATCATCCATCTGCGCTTCCGCATTCATACGCTGCTTGCCGGCATCCTGATGTCGACCATGCTCTACAGCGTCAATCTCGGCATCATGGGCAAATCGAACCTTTCCGTCTTCGGCTCGCCGACGGTGTTCGACTGGGTGCCGTTCGCGACCCCGGGCTTCCCCGCGAGCAAGATCGTTATTGCCGGCATCCTTGCGCTCATCGTGCTGATCGCCCTTAATCTCTATTTCAAGACGGAGAAAGGCACGGCCATGCGTGCCGTCGGGTCCAATCCCGACATGGCCGAGGCGCAGGGCATCAATGTCTGGGCCGCAACCATCAGCGGCGTCGGCATCGCCAGCGCCTTTTCCGCCGCCAGTGGCGCGCTGATGGTCCAGTCACAGGGCTTCGCCGACGTCAACATGGGCATCGGCATCCTGATCAACGGCCTGGCGGCGCTGATGATCGGCGAAGCCTTTACCGGCAAGCAGACCGTGCTCAGGCAGTTGCTGGCGCCCTTCGTCGGCTCGATCATCTACTATCAGCTCGTATCGCTCTGCCTTGCCGCCGGCATGCCGCCGCCGAACCTGAAGCTCGCCACCGGCCTGTTCGTGCTCATCATGCTGGCGCTGCCGAGCATCCGCCGCAGCCGCGGCGGTGGGGCCACCCGAGAAACCATTCGCGAATAAGTTACGAGGCAACGACTTATGGACAGCCTTCCCGATCTCGCGGCCGTCGAGGCCATGGACGAGGCCGACCCGCTGCGCGCCTTTCGCAGCCGCTTTGCCCTGCCGGCGGGCGTCATCTACCTCGACGGCAATTCGCTCGGCGCGGCCTCGCACGAGGTCTTTGCCGAGGTGCGCCAGGCCGCGATGGAAGAATGGGGCAATGGCCTGATCCGCAGCTGGAACAGCGCCGGATGGTTTCATCTGCCGCTTGAGCTTGGTGACCGTATCGGCCGGCTGATCGGCGCCGCCGAAGGCCAGACCGTGGTCACCGACTCCACATCGATCAACATCTACAAGACCTTGCATGCGGCGCTCGCAATGCGGCCCGGCCGCAACGTCATCGTTGCGGAGAGTGATAGTTTCCCAACCGACCTCTATATGGCGGAGGGCGTGGCTTCGACCCGCCCTGGCCTGACGCTCCGCCTCGAGGGCCGCGATGCCGACACCATCGAGGAACTGATCGACGACAGCGTCGCCGTGGTCCTCGTCAATCACGTCAACTACAAGAGCGGCGAGCTGCGCGACATGGCGACGCTGACGAAGCGCATTCAGGCTGCGGGCGCGCTCGTCATCTGGGATCTGTGCCATAGCGCCGGCGCCCTGTCCGTGGATCTGGACGGTGCGGGCGCCGATTTCGCCGTCGGCTGCACCTACAAATATCTGAATGGCGGCCCTGGCGCGCCGGCTTTCATCTATGCGGCGCAGCGTCATCATGCATCGATCGTCCAGCCACTCAGCGGCTGGTGGAGCCATGCCCGCCCCTTCGCCTTCGAACGGAGCTTTGATGGCGACGCCGGCATTAAGCGCTTCCTGTGCGGCACGCAGCCGATCCTGTCGCTGCGAGCGCTGAAAGGCGCCCTGGCCATCTGGGACGAAGTGGACATGAAGGCCTTGCGCGCGAAGAGCATCGCTCTCACGGAGCTCTTCATCCGATTGGTCGAAGCCAAATGCGGCCAATATGGCGTCGAGCTCGATACGACCCGCGACAGCGACAAGCGCGGCAGCCAGGTATCCTTCATCCACAGCAACGCCTACGAGGTCATGCAGGCGCTGATCGAGCGTGCCGTCATCGGCGATTTCCGGGCACCTTCGACATTGCGCTTCGGTTTCACGCCGCTTTACGTCGGCTATCGCGACGTCTGGCGGGCGGTGACGGTGCTGGAGGAAATCCTGAGCAGTGGATCTTGGCAGGATGCGCGCTTTGCAGTGCGCTCGGCGGTAACCTGAGCCGCAGAGGGTCGATAGCCTAAAAGAGGGGCTGGACATGAGCTATTTCAAGGTGACCGATTGGGAGGCCGCCTATACCAACGGCGCCTATATCGTCGACGGTGACAGATGGCCGGCGGCCTGGGTCGAGCCGGCCAGGGCTTTCCGCGAGAGGCTGGCGGCGGTAGGACGGGCAAAGCTCGATCTTGCCTATGGTCCCGCCGAGCGCAATCGCCTCGATCTCTTCCTGCCCGAAGGTCAGCCGAAGGGATTGGTGGTCTTTGTCCATGGCGGCTATTGGCTGCAACTGGACAAAAGCTACTGGTCGCATCTCGCTGGCGGCTCAATAGCCACAGGATATGCCGTCGTGATTCCCTCTTATACGCTCTGCCCGGATAATCGCATCGCCGGGATCGGCAGGGAGATCGCAACGGCGATCACCGCAGCCGCCAAGATGGTCGGGGGGCCTATCATCCTGACGGGGCATTCGGCCGGCGGTCAGCTTGTCGCCCGCATGATGACGACGACATCGCCGCTCAGCAAGATCATCCTCAAGCGCATCCGGCACGTCCTTGCTATTTCCGGCGTGCACGACCTGCGCCCGATCATGAAGCGCGCCATGAACGAGCAGCTTCGCATCGATGACATTGAGGCAAGGGCCGAAAGCCCGGCCCTACTGGAGCCGCTCGAGGCCATCCGCCTCACATGCTGGGTCGGGGGTGCCGAGCGTGCCGAATTCATCCGCCAGAATGCGCTGCTCGCCAATATCTGGACCGGGCTCGGTGCGGCAACGCAGGTCGTGGTCGAGCCGGACAAGCACCATTACTCGATCCTGGACGGCCTTATCGACGCCGGTCATCCGCTGACGCGAACCCTGCTTGCGGAATAGCAGTCTTCCGATTTCCGCAGGAAATGCCCTCGGCACGCTTCAGGCCGAGGGCATCATATTGTCAGCCTTCGACAGGCGCGTTCATCGCCCAGAGAACGCCGAACGGATCGCGGAGCTGCCCCCAGCGATCGCCCCAGAACATGACCTGCGGCTCGACGACGACCTCGGCCCCGGCATCGACGGCGCGCTTCCACCAGCTGTCGAGGTCGTCGACGACGAGCTGCATCACGAAAGACTGCGGCTTCTCCAGCGCATGGCCGTATTCGGGAAAAGCATCGCCCAGCATGACCGAGCTGCCATTAATGTAGAGGTGGATATGCATGGTCCGGCCTTTTTCGTCGACCGGAAACATGAAGGCTTCCTCCGCCCCGAAGGCGCGCTTGTAGAATTCGGCGGCCTTCGTGGCGCCGTCCACCGTCAGATAGGCCACCACGCCGCCACGAACAGGGACGCGGGGCTGCTGGGATTGCGATTGTTCTGTTGCATCGGTCATACTCGTCTCCTTGGAACGGGTCTGCATATCCGCCCTTATCGATGGGCTGTCCCAAGGACGTTAGTCGCTCACGACTTCCGACAATGGTAATTGAAGTTTTTTGCTTTTCGAGCGCGGCCGGTTCAGCCCTTTCGCACGTCATCCATGCGCGGGCTTTCGGTCATAAGAGCCTGTCACAAGTCCTTGGCATTCTGCGGCCATTGTTGCGGCGGCTCATGGAGGCGGACAAGGGCTCTCGCAAGGCCATCGACAGCGCCTATAATGAACATCCGAGGATCATCGAAGCGTTGGAACAACGGGATCGAATCGCCTACGTCTATCCCATGAACCGCCATCCGCAGGCAGGCCGGCAATTCATCACGCCAAAAGCTGTTTGAGACATCCATTTCATAACGGACGCATGACATGAAAAGACAGACGCTCGACGCCGGCTGGACCCTCTCGCGCCTTCGCGCACCCTCGAGCGCACCGGCCCTGCCCAATTCGATCCCCGCCGCCGTGCCGGGCAATGTGCATCTCGACCTGATGGCGGCGCAGCTGATCACCGATCCCTATCTTGACGTCAACGAGATCTCGCAGGACTGGATCGGTCGCTCCGCCTGGCGCTATCGCCTGGCTTTCGATTGGGATGGCGAGGATGCCGAACGCATCGATCTCTCCTGCCTCGGCCTCGATACGGCTGCGCGCCTGGAGCTGAACGGCACGCTCCTTGGCGAAACCCGCAACATGCATCGCAGCTACCGCTTCGATATCGCCAACCACCTGAAAAGCGGCCGCAACGAATTGATCGTCGATTTTCAATCGGCCTACGAGCATGGCGAGGAGGTGCGCAAACAGCTCGGCAGCGCCGCCGATATTCCCCAGAACTATCCCGGTCCAAGCAATCTCATCCGCAAGATGGCCTGCAATTTCGGCTGGGACTGGGGGCCGAGCGTAGTCACCTCGGGTGTCTGGAAGCCGATCCTGATCGAGAGCTGGTCGAAGGCGCGTCTCGGCAGCATCCGCCCGGAAATCACGCTGCAAGGCAGCCAGGGCGTTGCGCGCCTGCATGTCGAGATCGAATGGGCCGACAAGGGCACGGATAGTGCGGCGCTGGTATTGTCCATCGGCGGCAAGCGCGCGGAAGTTCGCGTCGCACAGGGCGAGGCCCATGCGCTGATCGAATGCCGTATCGACAATCCGCAGGTCTGGTGGCCGCATGGAATGGGCGGCCAGCCGCTTTACGATCTCGACCTGCAGCTGCTAGGCTCGGATGGCGCGGCGCTTGAGGGCTGGAAACGGCGCGTCGGCTTCCGATCCGTGCGGCTCGATACGACACCGGATGAGATCGGTTCGGCCTTCACCCTCGTCGTCAACGACGTGCCGGTCTTTGCCCGTGGCGCCAACTGGATCCCCGACGACTGCTTCCTGCCGCGCGTAACCCGCGAGCGCTATCGCGAGCGGATCGCCCAGGCCCGCGATGCCAACATAAACATGCTGCGCGTCTGGGGCGGCGGCATCTATGAGACCGACACGTTTTATGAAGAATGCGATGCCGCCGGCATCATGGTCTGGCAGGATTTCCTGTTTGCCTGTGCCGCCTATCCCGAAGAAGAGCCGGTCTATAGCGAGATCGAGGCGGAAGCGCGCGAGGCGATCGCAAGGCTCATGCCCTATGCCTCGCTGGTGATCTGGAACGGCAACAACGAGAATATCTGGGGCTATTTCGACTGGGGTTGGCAGGATGTGCTCGGCAATCGTCCCTGGGGCGCCGGCTACTATCTCAATCTTCTGCCGAAGCTGGTGGCCGAGATCGATCCGACCCGGCCCTATTGGGCGGGCAGCCCTTATTCGGGATCCATGGAGATCGCGCCGAACGCGGACGAGCATGGCTGCAAGCATATATGGGATGTCTGGAACGAAGTGGGCTACCAGGCCTACCGCAACTATATCCCGCGCTTCTGCTCCGAATTCGGATGGCAGGCGCCGCCGACCTTCGCAACCCTTGCCCAGTCCGTTCGCGAGAAAGACCCCGCGCCGGCTTCGCCGGGCGTGCTGCATCATCAAAAGGCGACCACCGGCAACGATAAGCTGTTGAAGGGGTTGGAGGGCTGGTTCCGACCGCCGGAGAATTTCGACGACTGGCTCTTCGTCACCCAACTCAACCAGGCGCGTGCGATCAGCTACGGGATCGACCATATGCGCTCGCATCGGCCGACCTGCATGGGCACGATCGTCTGGCAGCTCAACGACTGCTGGCCGGTCACCTCCTGGGCGGCTGTCGATGGCGCCGGCCGGAAAAAGCCGCTCTGGTATGCCTTGAAGCATAGCTATGCGCCGCATCTCCTCACCATCCAGCCGCGCGGTGATGGCTTGGCTGCGGTCGCCGTCAACGACGCAAGCCTGTTCTGGCGCGTGCCCTTCACTGTCGAGCGTTTCGACTTCAACGGCACGCTGCTTGCCCGCCATCACGTCTGGCGCATCCTTTGCGATCGCTTCGAGAATACCGATATCGAGATTCCGGCCGAGGTCGCGACCCCGGGCGATCCGCGCCGCGAATATCTGCGCGCTCGCTTGGGCGATGCCGAAGCCTGGTGGTTCTTCGAGAAGGATATGAAGCTGCAGTACCCACAGCCCCGCTTCGACATCGACAGCGCCCAGACGACGGACGGGATCACTGTCACCATCACGGCGCAATCGCTGCTGCGCGATGTCTGCCTGTTCGTCGACCGCATCAGCCCGAACGCCGAAGTCGACGACATGCTGGTCAATCTCGCACCCGGCGAAAGCAAGACGTTCAAGGTCAAAGGCATCTCCAAGGAAGCCTTTGACGAGGCCGATCTTTCGACCATCCTGCGCACGGCCAACCAGATTGCCGAGCCTCCGCATCACTGAAACGGAGCGCTCTTCCACGGAAAAGATCCGGCGCATTGCGCCGGATATACGTTCAAAGCATCCGCAGACCATGGCTAATGCATGTCGCGCAAAAGTGTGTAGCGGTTTTGCGGCAACGACATGTGTAAAATCAAAGACCTAAAGCGCGAAAAGCGAATCTGAAAGATCGCGACGCGCTTTAGAGCGTGATGCCGAAAAGTGTATGCGGTTTTCGGGCGACATCACGCTCTACTTCTTTGATTCTAGAGCGGATTCAGATTTTAGGTCGACCCGACCTAAAATCATCCGGCTCTAGTGATCACACGCTCGAATAGGAAAATGCCTCCTATGATCGGGCGCAGCCTTATGATCTAGTGCCCCTCATCCGATCCATGAATCAGCGAGACACCGCTTATGTCCTCGGACACCATTCGTAGCTTTCAAACGCCCCGTCGCGAAGAACTCGGTCTCACCACGCTCGGCAACACTGCCGGACTTTCGGCTTCGGTCTTGCCGAACGGCACGCTGTTTTCCATCGATTTCGCCGACCAGCAGGGCGGCATCATGATCAACCAGGTGCTCGGATCGCCCGTCTATGGCGGCATCGGCCGGCTCTATCTGCGTGTCGGCGGCGCCAAGCCGGCAACGGCAGAAATCGTCGGCCCGAAGGCTGCCGTGCGGTTCGGCCATGGAAATGGTGGGTTCTCCTGGACCGGCGAGACGGCCGGCGTGAAGCATACCGTCAGCCTGCGGCTGCACCCGAGCGAGAGCGCATGGTTTTGGCAGGTATCGCTGCAGAACAGCACGAGCACCACGGTTTCGGCCGATCTCGTGCTTCTTCAGGATGTCGGTCTCGGCGATCGCGGCTTCCTGATGAACAGCGAAGCCTATGCCTCGCAATATATCGATCATCATATCGCCAGCCACGCCGCCTTCGGTCCCGTGATCATGAACCGGCAGAACCTCAAGCAGGGTGGCGGACGAAATCCGTGGCTTGCACAGGGCTGCCTCGACGGGGCAGCAGCTTACGCGACCGATGCAATCCAGCTTCTCGTGCCGTCCAACGGCGGCGACGGTATCATGGTGCCGGATTTCGGCAGCGATTTGCCGAGCATACGCCGCCAGCACGAAGTCGCCTGCCCGGCAATCCAGTCAAAGCCGCTTTCGCTGGCAGCCGGTGACGCCACCACGACGACCTTCTTCGGCCTCTTCATCGCCGATCATCCGGCCGCATCAAGCGATGCCGATCTCGCCCATCTCGATGGCCTGCCGAAGCTTCAGAGCGAGCTCGTGGTGGACACGATACCGGCCGCCCAGTCCGCGCGCAGCCTCGTGCAGGACGCGCCCCTTGCCGAGAGCGACAGCTTCGACCAAGCCACGATCGACGCGCTTTATCCCAAGCGGATGCTGGAAGAACATGCCGACGGAAAGCTCATCTCCTTCTTCGTGCCGGATGGGCCGCATAACAGACACATCGTGCTTCAAGAAAAGGAACGGCTGGTCGCCCGCCGTCACGGCGCCATCGTCCGCAGCGGACAGAACATGCTTCTCGACGACCAGACGCTGGCCGCGACCTGCTGGATGCAGGGCATATTCGCCGCGCAGCTGACCATCGGCAACACGTCCTTCCACAAGCTGTTCTCCGTTTCCCGCGACCCGTACAATCTGACGCGATCGAGCGGCCTGCGCATCCTCGTCGACCTCGGTGACGGCTGGCGCCTGCTTGGCGTGCCCGCCGCCTTCGAAATGGGCTTGAGCGATACGCGTTGGATCTACAGGCTCCCCGGCCGCACCATCTCTGTCTCGGCAATCGCCTCCGGCGACGATCCGGCCATGCAATGGAGCGTCGCGGTGGAGGGCGAAGCCTGCCGCTTCCTCGTCTTCGGCCATATCGTGCTTGGCGAACGCGACTATGAAGCCGTGGCGAACATCGCGGTCGATGCGGCAGCCAAGCGCATCTCCTTCCGGCCGCAGCCGTCCTGGCTCTGGGACCGTTACCCGAAAGCTGGCTACCATCTTATCACGTCGACCCCGGATGCATTCGAAGCCTTTGGCGGCGACGAATTGCTTTATGGCGACGGGGCTGCCCGCAACGGCCCGTTCATCGCTCTGAAATCGAAGCCAACGAAGGCACTGCGCTTTGCGGTCACCGGATCGATGACCGATCCGGATGCGGCCGAGGCCCTTGCCGCGCGCTACAGCGCCGGTGTCGAGAGCGAAGAGATGCTGGCGCCGGCGCAACGCTTCTGGAGCCATGTGACGCGAGGCGCTCGCATCGAGGGCGATGGCCGCGATGTGGCGGCGCAAGCAGTCATGCTGCCCTGGATCGCGCATGACGCCATCGTGCATTTGAGCGTGCCGCATGGGCTCGAACAATATACGGGTGCGGCCTGGGGAACGCGCGACGTCTGCCAGGGGCCGATCGAATTCCTGCTGGCCTACGAGCATGACGAAGAGGTCCGACAGATCCTTTTGACGCTCTTTTCCGAGCAGTATCGCGATCGCGGCGACTGGCCGCAATGGTTCATGCTGGAGCCCTACGCCAATATCCGTGCCGGCGAAGCGCATGGCGATATCGTCGTCTGGCCGCTGAAGGCGCTCTGCGATTATATCGAAGCGACCGGCGACATTACCTTCCTTGCCAAAACAGTGCCGTGGCGCGCCGACGACACGATGCAGCTGACCTTGGAGCACGCGACGATCTCCGATCACGTCGAAAAGCTGCTGGAAACGGTGCGCAGCCGCTTCGTGCCGGGCACGAGCCTGATCCGCTATGGCGAGGGCGACTGGAACGACAGCCTGCAGCCGGCCGATCCGCATTTGCGCGACTGGATGGTCAGCAGCTGGACGGTATCGCTGCTTTACGAGCAGCTGGTGCGCTATGCCAATATCCTGACGCTTGCCAGCCGCACCGAGGAAGCGCAATCGCTGCAGGCGACCGCCGTCGCCATGCGCGCCGATTTCAACCGGCTCCTGATGCGCGACGGCATCGTTGCCGGCTACGGCGTCTTCGATCCGAGCCATGACGGCGTCGAGCTGCTGCTCCATCCTGAGGATACGCGCACCGGGCTGCATTATTCGCTGATCGCGATGACGCAGCCGATGATCGGCGGCCTCTTCACGCCCGATCAGCGCCATGCCCATATGAAGATCATCCGCGAGAACCTCTTGTTCCCGGATGGCGTGCGGCTGATGGAGAGACCCGCGACCTATTCCGGCGGGCCGGAAAAACTCTTCCGGCGCGCAGAATCCTCGTCCTTCTTCGGCCGTGAGATCGGGCTGATGTATGTGCATGCGCATCTGCGCTATTGCGAAGCGCTGGCGCTGGACGACGATGCGGAGGCCGTTTGGCAGGCGCTCGCACTCGCCAACCCGATCGCCGTCAGCGGCCGGGTGGAGCATGCATCACTGCGTCAGCGCAACACCTATTTCAGCAGCAGCGACGCGGCCTTCGACGACCGCTATCAAGCTTCTGCGGAGTGGTCGCGCGTCAAGGCGGGCGATATCGCCGTCGATGGCGGCTGGCGCATCTATTCGAGCGGCCCCGGCCTCTACACCAAGAGCCTGATCAACAATGTCTTCGGCTTCCAGCGGCAGTTCGGCCAGCGCATCCGCAAGCCGCTCCTGCCGGCCTCGATCGGCGCCTGCGAGGTCAAGCTGGACTTCAAGGCCTGAGCTATCAAACGTAAAAGGGAGCCGCTGAACGGCTCCCTTTTGGTCATACTATGAGTGTCAGGCCGCTTCGTCCCAGACCGGCGCTAGGCCGTCGGGGCTGACGATGCGGCCGCTCGGCTGCGCGAGTGCGTGGATCGCAGCGATTTCCTCTTGCGAAAGCGCGAAGTCGAAGATGGCGGCATTTTCCGCCGCGCGGGCTTCCGACACGGTCTTCGAAAGGACGATCAACCCTTGCTGCACGATCCAGCGCAGAACGATCTGGGCGACCGACTTTCCATGCCGGCCGGCGATGTCCTTCAGCACCGGATCGGAAAGCACCTTGCCATCCGCCATGGCGTAGTAGGCGGTCACCGACATGCCGAGGCTGGCGGCAGTCTCGAGAACGGGCGATTGGTCGAGATAGGGATGATATTCGACCTGGTTGGTGACCAGCGGCAGCTCGCTGAGGCGGGCAGCCTCGCGCATCAGAGCTCGATTGAAGTTGGAAACGCCGATATGGCGCACCTTTCCTGCCTTTGCGACCTCATTCAGTGCGCCGATCTGCTCGGCCAGCGGCACGGCATCGTTCGGCCAGTGCAGAAGCAGGAGGTCGACGTAATCGGTCTTCAGCTTCTTCAGGCTTTCATCCACCGAGGCAATGAACGCATCGTGCCGATAATTTTCGACCCAGACCTTGGTGGTCAGGAAGAGATCGGCGCGGGCGATGCCGGAGCGCAGGATCCCCTCCCCGACGTCGGCCTCGTTGCCGTAGATCTGGGCGGTATCGATGTGACGATAGCCATTGCCGAGAACATGCGCGACCATGCGTTCGGTATCAGGCCCCGGCATGCGGAACGTGCCGAAACCGAGGGCGGGAATGGAAGCGCCATTGGCGCTGACGATTTTCATGAATGATCCTTTCGATACTGGGTGTGATCAGGCGGCGCGGGAGACGGCCTGCACCGTGGAAGCCGAGCGGCGGTCGAGCGCGCCGCTCCACAGGGTGAGCACTAGGGCAGCGACGACAAGGATCGCGCCGACCCAGGGCGTGGCACCGAGGCCGAAGGAAGATTCGACCACCAGCCCGCCGATCCAGGCACCGGCGGCAATGCCGAGATTGAAGGCGGCGATATTGAGCGCCGAGGCGACATCGACGGCGGCGGGGCGAACCTGCCGGGCCAGCTGAACGACATAGAGCTGCAGGCCCGGGACATTGGCGAAGGATAGGAAGCCAAGCGCTGCAAGCGTCGGGATGGCAAGCCAGGGCGAGACGGCGGTAAAGCTGAAGAGGGCAAGCACGAGAGCCTGGGCGACGAACAGCCATGTCAGCGCCCGAACCGGATTGCCATTGGCGAGGCGACCACCCACGACATTACCGATGGCAATGGCGATACCGTAGAGCACGAGGATAAGGCTGACGGCGGAGGCGGCAAAGCCGGTCACTTCCTGCAGGATCGAGGCCAGGAAGGTGAAGGCGACGAAAGTACCGCCGTAGCCGAGCGCCGTCATGGCGAAGACGATCAGCAGCCGGCCGCTTGCAAGCACGCGGACCTGTTCACCGATGCTTGCCGGCGGCGCCTTCTTCAGATTGGAGGGCAGAAGCAGCAGGATGGCGGCAAAGGCAATAATGCCAAGGCCCGCCACGGCCGCGAAGGTCGCGCGCCAGCCAAAGGTCTGGCCGATGAATGTGCCAAGCGGAACACCTGTGACGATGGCAACGGTCAGGCCCATGAACATCATGGCGATCGCCGAAGCGCGGCGGTTTTCCGGGACGAGATCGGCGGCGATCGTAGATCCCACGGAGAAGAACACGCCATGGGCAAAGGCCGAAAGCACGCGCGCGACGAGCAGCGGCGCATAGGTGGGGCTCAGGGCAGCCATGCCGTTACCGACGATGAACAGCGCCATCAGCCCGAGCAGCAGCGGCTTGCGCTCGATGCGGCCGGTGAGCGCCGTCAAGATCGGCGCGCCGAAGGTGACACCGAGCGCGTAGACGCTGACGATGAGACCGGCAAGCGGCAGGTTGATATGAAGGTCGTTCGCCACGGTGGGCAAAAGGCCGACGATGACGAATTCGGTTGTGCCGATCGCATAGGCAGCGATCGTCAAGGCAAACAAAGCGAGAGGCATGAGATCACCCGATCAAATGGCACCCGGCAGCTCCGGATGCGCGAGTTCTTGTTCGGAAAGAATATGCCCTCGCGACATTCGAACGATAATCAGCTATATCAACTCAACACTTGTGAATTGAATTCAAAAGAATGGGTGCAAATGGATAATCGCGCTGGCGAAATGGACGTCTTCGTTCAGGTGGCCATCCTCAGCAGCTTTTCCGCGGCCGGCCGCCGGCTGCGCCTTTCGCCCTCGGCCGTCAGCAAGCTCGTCACCCGGCTGGAAGAGCGGCTGGGCACACGCCTGCTGGTGCGCACCACCCGCTCGCTGCAATTGACGCCCGAGGGAGAAATCTATCTCGAAAAGGCGCGAACGATCCTGGCCGATATTCAGGAAGCGGAGCGGATCGTAGCGTCAGGCGGTGCCACGGTGCCACGCGGCCCGCTGCGTGTCAGCGCCTCCGTCGCCTTCGGGGTCTGCTGCCTGGTGCCGATCATCCCCGATTTTCTCGAGCGCTATCCCGAGATCGAACTCGACATCTCCTTGACCGACAGCGTCATCGATATCGTCGGCGAGCGAGCCGATGTCGCCATCCGCGCCGGCATCTTGCGGGATAGTTCGCTTAAAGCCCGCAAATTGATGGACAGCCGCCGCGTCATCGTCGCGGCACCCTCCTACATCGAGCAGAACGGCCTGCCGGCAACGCCGGACGAACTCGATCGCCACAACTGCCTGACTTTCAACTTTCGCCCGACCGCCGAAGGCTGGCCCTTTCGCGATCCGAAGAGCGGCGCCCGTTTCGTGAAAACCGTGCAGGGCAACCTTCAGGCAAACAACGGCCCGACCGTTCGCAGCCTTTGCGTTGCGGGGATGGGCCTTGCCCGCGTCGGCCGATTCCACGTCCAGCCGGATCTCGATGCCGGCAGACTCGTGCCCATTCTCGAAGACTTCAATCCGGGAGACATCGAGCATATCCATGCGGTCTATGCCGGTCACGAGCACCTGGCCGCCCGCATTCGCGCCTTTATCGACTTTCTGGTTAACCGAATCGGATAGAAGTAGCCGGATATTCAAAGGCCGGAGGCGGATTTGGAAACGGCGCTCTATCTCCCGATCAAGTCATTTCTCGAAGCGGCCGGCTATGCCGTGAAAGGCGAGATCGGCGGCTGCGACCTCGTGGGATTGAACGATGGCGAGCCGCCCGTCGTCGTCATCTGCGAGCTGAAGATGAGTTTCAATCTCGAACTCATCCTGCAGGCCGTCGATCGCGCCGCGGCCAGCGACGAAGTCTGGATCGCCGCGCGCGTGTCAACAAAGGGCAAGGGACGCGAGGGCGATCGCCGCTTCCGCGATCTTTGCCGCCGGCTGGGCTTCGGTATGCTGACCGTATCGGACGGCGATGTTGTCGACATCATCGTCAGCCCCGTCGCGCCGATGCCGCGCAAGAATGCGCGGCGCAGGTCACGCCTCGTCGAAGAACATCGCCGGCGAAAGGGTGATCCGGCGCTTGGCGGCAGCACGCGCAAGCCGATCATGACCGCCTACCGGCAGCAGGCGCTTGCCTGCGCGGCTGCGATCGAAAACGGCGTGCAGCGCCCCAAGGATATGCGCGAGGCGGCGCCGAAAGCGCCGCAAATTCTGAGAGATAACGTCTACGGCTGGTTCGAGCGCATCGACCGCGGCATCTATGCGCTGACGGAGCTTGGGGCAGAAGCTCTCAAGAGAGGGCCGGCACTGCAAAGCTAAATGCGGAAAAATTCCGGCCGAACAACATTAAATTCATGTAATATCTTAATTTTTTGCAATAAAAACATGATCAATATTTAATTTGCAAAACTCAATTGGCAGATCATATTACTCATCAGCGCCAATTCAGATTTATACTTCGATTCTCGGAGTAAAGGGAAGAAAAGCCCCCGGAACCAATTGACGCGGCCCCATCCGACGCCTGTCCCGGACATGGACAAGACGCCAATTCGCCAACAATCTCGCAAGGGACTTTTGCCATGTCATCTCTTCTCCGCAAACATCGCACTGCCGCCATCATAGGCGCCGCCATCATTGTCGGCGCCGGCGCTTTGCCCTTTGCCTTCAGCACGTCTGCTACCGTCGCCTCGGCCGCCGAACCAGCCGGTATCATCGCCCCCGGCGGCTCTTTCGCTGCCATCGTCGATGCCGACAAGCCGGCTGTCGTTACCGTCACCACCACGATGAAGGCGACCGATACCAGCGCCGACGGCAGCAATTCGCCGATGGACGAGCAGTTCCGGCAATTTTTCGAAAACCAGGGCATCCCCTTCCCGAAGCAGATGCCGCATCGGCAGCAGAGCCAGCGCGCCATGGCGCTCGGTTCCGGCTTCATCATCAGCCCCGATGGCGTCATCGTTACCAACAACCATGTCATCCAGAACGCCGTCGACATCAAGGTCACGCTCGATGACGGTACCGAACTGCCCGCCAAGCTGCTCGGCGCCGATGCCAAGTCCGACCTTGCCGTCTTGAAGATCCAGGCCCCGAAGCCGCTCGCAACCATTGCCTGGGGTGAGTCCGACAAGCTGAAGCTCGGTGACCAGATTCTGGCGATCGGCAACCCCTTCGGCATCGGCACGACCGTCACCGCCGGCATCGTCTCGGCCCGTGGCCGCGACCTGCACAGCGGCCCCTATGACGACTTCATCCAGATCGACGCTCCGATCAATCACGGCAATTCAGGCGGGCCGCTGGTCGACCGCGAAGGCAATGTCGTCGGCATCAACACCGCCATCTACTCCCCGAACGGCGGCAGTGTCGGCGTCGGCTTTGCCATCCCCTCCGATGAAGCCAAGGCGATCGTCGCCAAGCTGGAAAAGAACGGCTCGATCGATCACGGCTATCTCGGCGTCGCCATTCAGCCGGTGACCTCCGATATCGCCAATGCCATGGGCCTCTCGCAGACCCAGGGTGCGCTCGTTGCCGGTGTGAATGACAATACGCCGGCTGCCCGCGCCGGCATCAAGAGCGGCGATATCGTCACCGCGGTCGGCAACGAGGCCGTCAAGACGCCGAAGGACCTGTCGCGACTGGTCGCCGATCTCTCCCCCGGCGACAAGCGCTCGGTCACGCTGTGGCGCGATGGCAAGAGCATGGACGTCAATGTCACCATCGGCGATAATGATGACAGCAAGCAGGCTGCCAATGATGCCGGCGACGGCAAGGTCCAGCCCTCCAACCAGCCGAGCATCGGCGTCGGGCTTGCCAACCTGACACCCGATATCCGCGAACAGTTGAACCTGCCGCATGGCGTCGAGGGCGCCGTCGTTGCCAGCGTCAACCCGGACAAGTCGGCCGCCGCGTCCGGCATCCAGACCGGCGACATCATCGTCTCGGTCAACGATCAGCCGGTCCACAACGCCCATGAGGTGCAGACGGCCGTCACCGAGGCCGGCAAGGATGGCCGCAAGTCGGTGCTGCTCCTGATCGAGCGCGATGGCAACAAGACCTTCGTTGCCGTGCCGTTCTCGGCCGCTTGAAAATCTGAAACATTCTTTGATCGGCCCGCCTCCTTCCAGGGGGCGGGCCGATTGCCGTTAGGTCACCAACAATCCCTGCCGCTCCGCAAGACCGATGGTCGCCAGTGTCCCGGCGTTGAAGGGCAGGAAGTCGGCTTTTTCGAGCGAGCGATCTGAGACGACGTATTTCCACAGAAGAGGCAGCTCGGCTTTGACATAGGACTCTTTTTGTCCAAACTCTGCCTTTCTGATGGTACAAATAGCGCCGGGGCCGGTTGAAACAGGCGGGCGGCGAGTTTAAACCCGCCGGCAAGATCAGCGGCTAGGGCCTCGAAACGGAATAAGCGGCGCAGGAGTTGGAGTGACTGATCCATACGATATTCTCGGCGTTGCGCGCGATGCGAAGGAAGAGCAGATCAAGGCCGCCTATCGCAAGCGCGCGAAGGCAGCCCATCCGGATTCCGGCGGCGACGCGGAGGCTTTTGCCAAGCTGCAGAAGGCCTACGAGCTGCTTCTCGATCCTGTGCGCCGCAAAGTGTTCGACGACACCGGCTATGATGTGGAATTGACCGACGCCGTCGACCTGCAGGCGCTGGTCGCCATCGAAAAACTCATTACCGAGATGGTGCTGGACGAGCGCGAACCGGGAACCTTCGACCCGGTCGCCAAGATGCGCGCCAGCCTTCTCGACGAAATTCGCAAGGCGAATTTCAGCAAAAGCGAACTTGAGCGTCATTCCAGCCGTATCGGCCTCCACCTCGACCGGCTTGGCAAGCGTCCCGGCAAGGATGTGGTCGGCCACATGCTGCGCGCCCGCATCAAGGCGATCGCGACCGCCATCAGCGAAACGGAAGCCAAGATCGGCGCGAATGAGCGTGCCTGCGACATGCTCGAAGGCTATCTCTATGTGATGGACGAAACTCGCGAAGAGTTCGATGCAGCACCGGAGATCGAATGGGATGAGCCCGAGGTCCGCTCCGCCGCACAGTAGCAATGGCGCTTTTTCGGTCGTCCCGAGGAGGCGGATTTCGCGTTTGCCTGGATAGTGCGATCATTTTCGGCAACACAATGTTGCAATGCAACAATCGTCCCTAGACAAATCGAGGGGCTGGCCTAGATCAAGCATCCTGTAAGCTGTCCCGCCGATCGGGCGATAGCGGCACGGCAATTGGCGGACGTCGGAATCCCGGCTCCGATGAAGATTTGGATGACGAGGTATACGTTTGCTGATTTCCGAAGCGGATGAAATCGTCTTTGAACATCTGAGCGAAAACCGATCGCGGGCCGCTTTGAGGGGCGCCTTCTGGTCGGCGCTCGACACGATGATCCCGACGGCGCTGAACAGCCTGGTCTTCATCGTCACGTCCCGCTTTCTTCTGCCCCAGGATTTCGGTCTGGTCGCGCTCGCCTTCGCCATCGTCAGCTTCACCGCTGGCTTCGGGCCTACGGCCTTCGGCGAAGCGTTGATCCAGCAAAAATCCATTCGGCGCAGCCATCTCGATACGGTTTTCTGGCTGTCCTTCCTCTCCGCGGCCATCCTCTATGCCGCGCTGTTCCTGCTGTCTCCCCATCTTGCCCATTGGGTCGGACATGACGAGATCGTCAGCCTGCTGCTGATCATCGGGCTGAAGATCTTCTTCGACATGATGATCATCGTCCCCAATGCCCTGATCGGCCGGACGATGTCCTTTCATCTGGCGGCGGCGCGGACCGCGATCGCCACGATCGTCTCGGCGTCCATCTGTCTCGCGCTGATCTTCGCCGGTTTCGGCCTCTGGGCGCTTGCGATCGCCCAGATCGCGGCCCCCGCAGCCGCCTGCGTCGCGGCATTCTGGGGCGCAAGATGGCTGCCGGGGTTCCGGATCAAACTCTCGAGCCTGCGCGAATTGCTGCATTACGGCATTTATGCTTCGGGCAATCGCTTCCTGCAGACCATGAATCTCGACCAGCTGATCATCGGCACCTTGGTGAGCCCGGCCGCTCTCGGTATCTACAATTTCGCCCGGCGGCTCTACGAGATGCTCAACAATGTCTTGTCGGGCGGGCTGAACTCGGTCAGCCACGTGCTGCTCTCCTCCCTGCAGCACGACAAGGACAAGGTGCGCGAAGCCTTCCTCATGGCGACCTTCGGTTGCTCGCTGGTTTCCTTCCCAGCCTTCATGGGGCTTGCGGCCGTTGCCGACGATGCCATTCCACTGATCTTCGGACCGCATTGGGCGGCCGCCATCTGGCCTGTCCGCTTCTTCTGCGTGATCGGCCTGATGGCCGGCATCGGCGTTATCCAGGCCTCCCTGATCACGAGCCAGGGCCGGTCCGACTGGTGGTTCTACTACCAACTGGTGCGCAACGTCGTCTCGATCCTCACCGTTCTCCTTCTTCACAAATACGGCGTATCGACCGTCGTCTTCGGGCTGATGGTCGGCGTGCTGATGCTGTGGCCGGTGACGCTGTGGATGGTCTCGCGATTGATCGGCCTCAGCATTGCTGAATATTTCGGCCAGTTCCTGCGGCCCATAGCCGCTTATCTCGGCATGCTCGTCGCGGTGCTGGCAACCTCGTCGGCCTTGTACGACTGGTCCCTCGCAGCCCGGCTCATCTGCGAAGTCCTGGTCGGCGGCCTCACCTATTCGGGCCTTATCCTGCTCCTGTGCAAGGAGAGGATCCTCTTCCTCGCGCGGACGACGCTGCAAGGCCGCCGCGCAACGGCACAGTAGCAAGCCATGGCGAACGGCACATCGAAGCGCGGCAAATCCCAGGTGGATCCTTTCGGTCACCGCAATAGCAATGGCAAATGCCGGAAAGGCGCATCATGACACTGGTTACGTTCATCATTCCCGTTCGCCACCAGGCCAATTCCAATGATTGGCCCGCGCTGAAACGGCGGCTGTCACAGACGATCGCCTCGATCTCGGGGCAATCCAACAGCAACTGGCGCGGTGTCGTGGTTGCGAATGAAGGCGCCGATCTGCCGGATCTGCCGCCGAATTTCTCGGCGGAGCGCGTAACGTTCCCGCCGAACCAGCTCCACGACATCAACGGCGCCGACCGGGAGAAGGTCTACGACGCATTCCGGCTGGACAAGGGCCGCCGCGTTCTGAGCGGCATGCTCTCGGCGCGCGACACCCGCTTCTTCATGATCGTCGACGACGATGATTTCGTCAGTGCCAACATCGTCGATTTCGCGGCCAAAAATACCGATGCCAACGGCTGGAAAATCGACCGCGGCTATCTCTGGAACGAAGGCGGCCGGCTGTTGCTGCACCATAACGACTTCGCCAATTACTGCGGCACGTCGCTGATCATCCGCTCCGATCTTTACCGATTGCCGGCGACCTTCGCGGACGCCGAGGTCGACTATATCAAATCCATGCTCGGCAGCCATGTGCGCATCGGCAAGCTGCTCGCCGATGAGGGCTCCCCGCTTGGATCCCTCCCCTTCCGCGGCGCGATCTATCGGGTCGGCCATAGCGGCGCCCACAGCAAATCCTCCGGTCTGATCAGGACCCATTTCCTGAACCGGTCGGTGCTGACAAGCCCCCGCCAATTCCTGGGCAACCTTTCGCGGGTGCGCCCGCTCGATCGGAACTTGCGAAGCGAGTTCTTCGGCGCGCGCGCCGCCGGATAGCTGAGGCGCAATCCTTCCACCCAACGAGGTTTCGATCAATGCCGGCTGACGCAACGAAACATAGATACGCCGCCCTGGACGCGATGCGCGGCCTGGCCGCCTTCGCCGTTGTCGTCTACCACCTCGACAGGCCTTATGCGCCATCGGCCTATATCGCGGTCGATTTCTTCTTCGTGCTCAGCGGCTTCGTGATCGCCAGGGCCTATGGCGAAAAACTCGCCGGCGGCATGAGCGTTCTCGCCTTCATGAAGGCGCGCTATGTGCGCCTCTATCCGCTCTTCCTCATCGGCAGCGTCTACGGTCTTCTTCAATTGCTGCTGCATTGGCAAGCGGCAGGCGTCGGGCGCGCCGATCTCGCCGCAAGCATCCTCACGACGGTTTTCATGCTGCCTTCGCCGAGCTTTCTGACCCGATCGGCAGGCGACATCTGGGCGCTCTATCCGCTGAATGGTCCGGCTTGGTCGCTCTTCTGGGAATTGCTTGCCAACCTCGTATTCGCGCTTGTGCTATTCAGGCTGAAAACGCGGAGCCTCATCCTTATTGCTGGCGCATCGCTGGCGCTGCTGATCGGCTCGGTCTTCCTGCACAAATCGCTCGATCTCGGCTGGGAATGGCGCTCGGTGGATGGCGGCTTTGCCCGCGTCTTCTTCTCCTTCACCCTTGGAATGATCATCTATCGGCTACGAAGCGGCACCGCGCTTGGCTGGACCATGAACAGCTATGCCGCTCTGCTGCCGATCACGGCGATCTCAGCCTTACTGTTTCTTCCGACCTATTCGCTGAAATATGCGCTTGTTTTCTGTATCCTGATCTCGCCGCTCATCGTCCTTGCCGGCACGATGCTGGAATTGCCGGCCAGGCTGCAGCAACTCGGCATCTTTCTCGGCTATCTCTCCTACCCGATCTACATGTGCCATCGCGGCTTTACCGAGGTCTACGGGCATTTGATGCGGGACGTCCAGCTGCCGCAGCCGATCTACATCGCGATCTATCTCGCCGCGATTTCCGTTATCGCATTCCTCTCGGCGAAGCTTGCCGCCGTGCTGGCCAAATATGCGTCACCCGGAAAAGGCGCGCCTGAAGGTGTGGGTGCGACTCCGAGCCGATAGATTTGCCGGTCACGTATGGACGGCAGCGAGTGCGATCATTTCCGCCGTCCTTCACAGTGCTAAATATGATTTCGCCGATGAGAACCTCATCTTGGGGGCTGCCATGTGGGCACGGCTGACGGAACGCCATCCCCGACGCTTGAAGCGATAGAAACGACAGCCCTGGCTATAGGCCGGGGCCGCTTCTTTTTGGGAGCTGTCATGGGAAAAGCGGCAGTGCCGACGGACACCATCGCAGGCCTCGTAGGCTGCTGGTGCGGCGCGGTCCGGCCCTCGGATCGGAAACGATTAGTTATCGAGGGTTCCGAGACTATCGGAGGTTGCCGGCGCGGTGTTCACGGGCGTTTCGCCCCCAAGTCCGGTCTTCGACGGCACTCTTTGAGCTTGCATCAGCCGCCATTCATTTTCCAGGCGATCAATCACATACGTAGGAATTTCATCTCTTACGTTTTCAAACTCTTGCATTACGACCTCCATTGCCATGCATTCATGGCATGACATGGGAGAGTTTCTTTGTAAATCAAGGCATTAAACTATTTAAACGATTGAAATTATTTTAATCGTTTGAAATATCGTCACCCTGTGGAAAAGAATCAGAAACGCTAAAATGCGCGTGCAAAGATGGCCGGTTTGCGAGAGATCATCTGATGTCCCGACCGATTGTCGGCAGCGGCAAGCGACCGTCAAACTCCAGATCCTGCGCGCGCCAAATCGAATCGTGCTGCTCGCGCATGGCGTCGGCGGCCTCGCGGACCACTTCGGAAATCTGCACGAGCTGCCGGGCCAGAGGGCTCGTCTTGCGCCAGATCATGCCGATGGTTCGGGAGGGTTGCGGGCTCTGGAAGCGCACGGTCGAGACCGAAGCCGAGCGCGTTTCCACCGCCACGGCCATCTCCGGTATCAGCGTGACGCCGATGCCGGCACTGACCATCTGCACCAGCGTCGATAGCGAGCTGCCATCCATCAGTTCCCGAGGAAGAGCCGACTGCATGTTGCAGAAGGACAGAGCCTGATCGCGGAAGCAATGCCCCTCCTCCAGCAACAATAGCCGCATTTCGCGAAGCGCTTCGCGATTGGGCACCGGCTTGCCATGGTCTTCGCTCGGCCGCACCAGTACGAAGTTTTCGGCAAACAGCGGGACTTCCTGCAGCGACGGCTCGGATACGGGCAGTGCGACAATGGCGGTGTCGAGCCGCCCCTCCTCCAGCTCCTCCACCAGTTTCGAGGTCAAGGTCTCGCGCACATGGATGTCGAGCCCGTCATATATGCGGGAGAGATTGCCGATGATGCTCGGCAGCAGGTACGGTGCGACCGTCGGAATAATACCGATTCGCAGCCGGCCGACGGGCTGGTTGTGCGAAGCGCGCGCAAGGTCTCCCAGCTCGTCGACCGATCGCAGGATATTGCGGACGCGGCTCGCGAAAGCCTCTCCAAAATTGGTCAGACGAACCTGGCGCGCACCTCTTTCGAAAAGGTCCGTGCCGAGCTGCTCCTCCAATTCCTTGATCTGCATCGACAAAGCAGGCTGGGAGATGGCGCATACGTCGGCGGCGCGTCCGAAATGGCCGTGCCTGGCCAAGGCTTCGAAATAGCGGAGCTGCTTGAGGGTCAAATTTGTCATAAGTTTATCTTATCGCGCCAATCAGGAAATCCAACTTAAATTAATGAATGGCCTTGGTTATAGTCCCGGCGCAGAGATGAGATGCGGCCGCCTGTCACACGAAGCTCACATTGAGAGCATTGACTGCGTTCAGTTCATCGATGCGCGGACCGTCTGGAAAGCGGGGCATTTGACTTGTCGGTTTTCCGCGAATCCGCTCTATGCGAGGTCAGTACAACGAGAGATTTTCATGCGTCGGACATGCCGCCGTTACGCTTGTCATAAAACCAAACGACTTCCCGAGAGGGTCACAAAATCCGACCCCCGGTCGTTACAGTCCAAATCATCGTAAGGGAGACTATTATGGATACAAAAGTCGAAACTGCCGGCAAGTGTCCGTTTCCACATGGAAACACAAGCGTTTCGGCCCGTTCGAACCGTGATTGGTGGCCGAACCAGCTGAACCTCAAGATCCTTCATCAGAACTCCGCGCTGTCCAGCCCGATGGGCACGGCATTCAACTATGCCGAAGAGTTCAAAAAGCTCGATCTGGAAGCCCTGAAGAAGGACCTCACCGCCCTCATGACGGATTCGCAGGACTGGTGGCCGGCGGACTTCGGTCATTACGGCCCGCTCTTCATCCGCATGGCCTGGCACAGCGCCGGCACCTACCGCACGGGCGACGGCCGCGGCGGCGCCTCCTCCGGCACGCAGCGTTTTGCGCCGCTCAACAGCTGGCCGGATAACGTCAACCTCGACAAGGCACGCCGCCTGCTCTGGCCGATCAAGCAGAAATACGGCAACAGCATCTCCTGGGCCGATCTCCTGATCCTCACCGGCAATGTCGCGCTGGAATCCATGGGCTTCAAGACCTTCGGCTTCGGCGGCGGTCGCGAGGACGTCTGGGAACCGGAAGAGGATATTTACTGGGGCGCGGAAGAAACCTGGCTCGGCGACAAGCGCTATAGCGGCGACCGTGACCTGGAAAATCCGCTCGCCGCGGTGCAGATGGGCCTCATCTACGTCAATCCGGAAGGCCCAAACGGCAATCCGGACCCGCTCGCTGCTGCCCGTGACATCCGCGAAACCTTCGCCCGCATGGCGATGAACGACGAAGAAACCGTGGCTCTCATCGCCGGCGGCCACACCTTCGGCAAGACCCATGGTGCCGGCGATGCCGCCCATGTCGGTCCGGAGCCGGAAGCAGCCGGCATCGAAGAACAGGGCCTCGGCTGGAAGAACAGCTTCGGCAGCGGCAAGGGCAGCGACACGATCGGCAGCGGTCTTGAAGTCACCTGGACCTCGACGCCGACCAAGTGGAGCAACAACTTCTTCTGGAACCTGTTCGGCTACGAATGGGAACTGACGAAGAGCCCTGCCGGCGCGCATCAGTGGGTGCCGAAGCACGGCGCCGGTGCCGGCTCGATCCCGGACGCGCACGACAAGTCCAAGCGCCACGCTCCGTCCATGCTGACCACGGACCTCGCCCTGCGCTTCGACCCGGCTTATGAGAAGATTTCTCGCCGCTTCTACGAAAACCCGGACGAGTTTGCCGACGCCTTTGCCCGCGCATGGTTCAAGCTGACCCATCGCGACATGGGCCCGCGCGCTCGTTATCTCGGCCCGGAAGTGCCGAGCGAAGAGCTCATCTGGCAGGATCCGATCCCGGCTGCCGGCCCCGCATCGATCGAGCCCAGCGATGTCGCCGCCCTCAAGGCCGAGATTGCCGCATCGGGTCTCACCATCCCGCAGTTGGTTTCGACCGCCTGGGCTTCGGCTTCGACCTTCCGTGGCTCAGACAAGCGCGGCGGGGCCAACGGCGCTCGCATCCGTCTTGCTCCGCAGA
The DNA here is from genome assembly GCF_056755475.1 of Rhizobium sp. KNZ2-6A. Lineage (NCBI taxonomy): Bacteria > Pseudomonadati > Pseudomonadota > Alphaproteobacteria > Hyphomicrobiales > Rhizobiaceae > Rhizobium > Rhizobium sp. KNZ2-6A. The sequence continues at coordinate 32,353 of NZ_JBNDIC010000053.1, forward strand.
AGGATTGGGAGGCCAACCAGCCGGCCCAGCTCGCTTCCGTGCTGGCGACGCTCGAAGGCATCCAGAAGACGTTCAACGATGCCCAGACCGGCGGCAAGAAGGTATCGCTCGCCGATCTCATCGTTCTCGGCGGCTCGGTCGCCGTCGAGCAGGCTGCGAAGAAGGCCGGCCATGATGTGGTTGTCCCCTTCACTCCGGGCCGTACTGACGCGTCGCAGGAACAGACCGATGTCGAAGCCTTCGCCGTTCTCGAGCCGATCGTCGACGGCTTCCGCAACTACCAGCGGCGGGCCTACACCGTCTCTTCGGAAGAACTGCTGATCGACAAGGCACAGTTGCTGACGCTGACGGCTCCTGAAATGACGGTTCTCGTCGGCGGCCTGCGCGCGCTGAACGCCAATGTCGGCCAGAGCCAGCACGGCGTCTTCACCAAGCGTCCGGAAACGCTCACCAACGACTTCTTCGTGAACCTGCTCGACATGGGCACGGAGTGGAAGGCGGTTTCCGATGCCAAGGACGTCTTCGAGGGACGCGACCGCGCAACCGGCGACGTCAAGTGGACCGCCACGCGCGCCGATCTCGTCTTCGGCTCGAACTCGCAGTTGCGCGCGCTCGCCGAGCTCTACGGTCAGTCCGACGCCGAGAAGAAGTTCGTACAGGACTTCGTGGCGGCCTGGACCAAGGTGATGAACGCCGACCGCTTCGACATCGCGTAATGTGAAGTGAAATAACTCCGGACGCGACCAACTTCAGGTCGCGTCCGGTTGACGAACGATCCGCGAGCGTGGCCGCGCAGCGAGCAAATCATGACGGCAGCGCGTTGTCGTTTTTTGCGTCAGCTGGCCGGGCGCAACTGCAGGCGTGAAACGCCGGCCGCGACATTCAGGCCGGTTCCCGCTTCCGCGCTTAGCGGCTGCAGCGCATAGTTCTTGGAGTTGCCGCCGACCAGAGCATTGGCGCCGAGACCGAGGCCAACGGATGCACCGGCCGATGCACCGACGTAAGTGCCTGCCAGGGCACCATCGCCAACGCGCGTGGGCGCGGTGTTGATGACGACCCAGCTCAGGTAGGTCTTGCGCGTCACGCCGATATCGATCCCGAGCTTGCCGATCGAGCCCGCATAGCGTTCGACCTTACCGGTTCGCTGCTTGAAGGTGCAGCTGACCTGCTTGTTGGAACCGATGATCATGCCGACGCCGCCTGCCACTTCGCAGGAAAGCGTTCCGAGGCGTTGCCGGGGCTCGGAAGCGACTTGCGCCGATTGCCTTTTCGGATGGTGTTGCTGGCTGCTGGCAGCGGAAGCCGCGGAACCGAAAGCCACGGCAATGGCCGCAGCCGCGATGATGATGTTTTTCATGACGTCTCCTTCGGCGGTTTGAGCGCCGCGGTCGGCCCGGACGGCGCAGGGGAACTCGACGAGCCAATCCGGGTCTCGATGGAAGGTCCGCGATTAGCCTCGATAATGATGTGGTTGATGATGCGGGTCCCAGCATATTCGCCGGCAATCGCAATGGCTTGCTGCCGTGCCTGATCGGACGGCGCAATCCCGGACAGGACGATCGCCCCTTCCGCGGCGGCAACCTCGATGCGGCAATCTTCCAGTCCTTCGGCATAAGCAATGAGGCATCGGATCGCCGCGCAGGTCGCGCACCGATCTGGGGATGTCGTCAGCGATGAAAGCTTGGCCAGGAAGAGCATCGGAAGCCTCAACAAATCGCGGGAACAGGGGTTCTCGCGCCATATGACGTCAACGACGCACGTTCCAGGTCAGCTTTCCGGCGTCTTCCTTGGCTGCGCCTTTGACACGGTTCTTGTCCATTCCTTGTCTCCTTGAGCTTTTTCAAAAGAGGTGGCGCGGGCATTCACCCGAAGCCATGAACAATGAAGTAGGGCGGCAACGCCTGCGCGTGTAGAGCAGAAGTAATTATTACTACGAGTAGAAAACAGCCTTTTTGAGGCCAGGCCCGCCCGGACAGGACGTTCCAGTTCACATTCGGCGGCTGCGGCGCGCCTACCAATCATGCCATTCCTCGTCTCGATACTGGCAGCTTAGATGGTGGGAATGATCGATAAGAGAAGCCGACGCTTACCGCGGCGTTATCCACGCGCAGACAGGGGCGGCTTCGCGCAGCAGCAGCGGCGGGGCAAGCGAATGGCTCGGGATCGTCAGCGCGTCGAGGGTCACCGTCTGCTCGGTCGAAAGTCGCACATCGAGCGCGCCGATATCCTCCTCCAGCTGCTCCATGCTCCGCACACCGATGACGGTGGACGACACGGCCGGGCGCGCCATGGCCCAGGCAAGGGCAACACGGGCGGTGCTCGTGCCGAGCTCGCCGGCGACGCGGATCAGGGCATCGACGATTTCGAAATCCTGTTCGCCGGGCGTCTGCGCCAATTGCGTCGCCTGACCCGACCTCCGCCGCGCATTGTCGGTGCGCGTATATTTTCCGCTGATGAGCCCGCCGTTCAACGGTGAATGCGATACGACGCCGAGCCCCAAACCGCGCGCCATCGGAATGAGCTCGACCTCAAAGAGCCGTGCTGCGAGCGAATATTCAATCTGCAGACCGATGAACGGCGGCCAGCCGTTGGATTGTGCGAGCAGCTGCGCATGCGCCACCTTCCACGCCGGCGCATCGGAGATGCCGAAATAGCGCAGTTTTCCCGATTGAACGAGATCATGCAACGCCGCGAGTATTTCCTCCAGCGGAGCTTGGATGTCCCAATTGTTCAGCCAATAGAGATCGAGATAGTCTGTGCGAAGCCGCCGCAGGGCCTGTTCGAAACCATCAATCACCGCTTTGCGGCCGGATATTTCGCCATTCCGATCGGCGTTGAACCTGGCAGCAACGACAAGCCGATCGCGCCGGATCGAGTTCTGCGCGAAGTAATTGCCGACAACCGTCTGGCCACCCGCTTTTACGTCGCCGTTGCCGGTGTCGAGATAATTGCCGCCGAGATCAAGATAGCGATCGAGGATCGGCGCCGCCTTGTCGCGCGAATGCCAGGCAAAGTCTTCATCGAACGTCATGGTTCCGAGTGCAAGCGGACTGACGCGCAACTCCGAATGCCCCAGAGCGGCATAATCACCAAGATGCATGCATTATCCCCCAGCCGGCGCAGGCCGATATATCTATTACGATATGTAAGGTTGCCGAACAAAGGAATTAAGCCGCAATTTGCGATTTTACAATTCGGGAATCCGGATAATGGATCGGCCACCAATCCGCTGATTGCCTGCCACGCTGGACTCAGCTTTTAAGGGTGCGAACTTTCTCCAATGAGAGCGTGCGGGATGGCCAGGGATTTCGGCCTTCCCGCAGCCAGGAAAGCGTGTCGATCCAGAAGCTGCTGGCATGGCGATCATGAAACAGGCCAAATGGCCGATTGCATCGCAGCCGAAATCGGCCGGCTCCAGCAGCACCGACACGCGTTGCGCGCCGGTATAATAGTTCAGCGTGCGGTGAACGGCCGGCATCGTGCCGAGCTCATCGTCCGAAACCGCAACAGCCAAAATCGGAGCTTTGACCGCCGCCATGCGACGCAGTACGACCTCTCGCTCGGCTCCCGGATGGCTATGTTCGAACTGGCGTCCGCGGAAACTCCATTCGTTTGCCACGCCTTTCGGCAGATCCTCCAGCCAGCCCAGCCGGCGACCGGGAAAATAGCCGCAGATCGCAGTCATTGCGGGCATGGCGACATGCCATTTGAGGAACAGGGCGGCTCGCCTGCGGGGCATGTAATCGGCCCACCAGGCATATTGAGCACCGACTGTCAGCATCCTGTCGATCATCGGCGCGCTTTCGGCCAGTCCGGGCAGAAAGCGCGCCGACGCTATGGCCGACCACCATGAGCGGACCGCTGCGTCGATAACCAGCCATCAACTGAAGCACGGCGTCGAAATCCCGCTCACCCCAATCGCGCCAGCGGTAACCCGAACCCCGCATCTGCTGCGGGCGCGATTGGCCGATGCCGCGATAATCATAAGTCAGCACATCGAACCCATGCCCGGCAAGAAACCGCGCGTAACGATGATAATAGCGCGCCAGAACGCCGGTGGCCGGATTGATGATGACGCTGCCTGTCGGCCTGTTCGTCCCGCCCAGCCAGAGATGACCGCCGAGAACGACACCATCCCGGCAGGGAATGGAAATCGGCAAGCTGCTTGCGTCCGCGGATGGAATGACTTGTTCGCTCATTACCGCCAAGATGAGGCGATCGCCGCGTTGTGTATATTCACTACCCGGTATACATTGGGTCATGAGAGACAGCTCCCAGCCGACGCGCGAACGCATTCTTCAGGCCGCCGGAAAGCTCTTCCATCGAGATGGCATCCGCGCCATCAGCGTCGACGCCATTGCCGAGAAGGCAGGCGTTACCAAGCGCACCCTATATTATCATTTCCGCAGCAAGGACGACCTGATTGCCGCCCATCTGCAGGCGCGCGACGAGCCGAACCTTGCGCTCTTCAAGCGCTGGTTCGAGGAAACGGACGGCGATATTGCCGAGAAGGTCGCCGGCATTTTTCGCCATCTGGCACAATCAGCGCGCGGCAGCAAATGGAAGGGCTGCGGTTTCCTGCGTACTTCCGTGGAACTCATCAACCTTCCCGGCCACCCCGCCCTGGTGGTTGCCCGCGCCCACAAGAAGCGCGTCGAGAACTGGCTGGGCTCGGTCTTCGCGGAGGCTGGAGCGGGCGACAATGCTTTACCGCTCGCACGCCAGGTCATGCTGCTTCTCGACGGCTCGTTTGCCGTCGTACTGCTCCATCGCGATCCGAGCTACATGGAAACCGCCGCTGATGCCGTGGCGCGGCTTATTGCCGGTCGACTAGGTGCAGCCTAGTTGCAGACAATCAATGATATTTCAGCCGTTCACGCCCGAGAATAGCGGAAGCATCGGCGCCGGCGATAGGTTGGGAGAGATCGCTTGAAATGTCGCCGGCAAGCTGCAGGTCGAGATAGCGCGCGCAGCAGACCCGCAAAAACGATGTGAAATTGCCGAGGTCGTGGCCGGCGTCGATCGATTCGTGGTGCAGCTTGGTAATGAGCTGCACAACATTCATGCCGTCGCGCAGTGCGATTTCCTCCAGCTTCGACCAGAAGAAGTTTTCCAGTCTCACGCTGGTCACCATGCCGTCGATGCGCAAGGAGCGCGTCGTGCTTTCCCAAAGTCTCGCATCAGCCTTGACGAACAATTCGCACATGCGCGTCTCCTCCTTAAGTTTCAAGCGGCATTCGCTTCCGACAATGCGCTGGCATCGAGCACGGCCATGAACTGCCGCAACCACGCCGGATGCGCCAGCCAGGCCGGTGCGGTGACGAGCCTGCCATCGGCAACTGCATCGTTGATAGCGATATCGGCATAGATGCCGCCGGCAAGTTCCACCTCGGGACGACAGGCGGGATAGGCCGAGCAGGTGGCGTCGCCTTAAGCTGGGACAGGGGGCGCGTCTGGCATCGTAGCAGCCTTCACGCGTTGATTGACATGGTGAT
>NZ_JBNDIC010000054.1:0-37745 GCF_056755475.1 Rhizobium sp. KNZ2-6A
GAGCTTGGCCAGGAGCGTCTCGCAGGCGCCGATCTCTACGTCACTCTGGAGCCCTGCACCATGTGCGCCGCAGCCATTTCGTTCGCGCGCATCCGTCGTCTTTACTATGGCGCCGAGGATCCGAAAGGCGGAGGCGTCGACAATGGCGTGCGCTTCTATCATCAGCCGACCTGTCATCATGCGCCGGAAGTCTATTCCGGCCTCGGCGAGACCGCATCCGCCGATATCCTTAGAGGCTTCTTTCAAGCGAAACGCTCCGAGGACTGAAAAGCGGCGGTTTACAGCGCCGCGCGTCTTTCAAGACGCGCTAAGGACGCTGTAACATTTAAAATGCTGCATAATTTCCCCTTAAATCGATTTCGATTTAAGGGGAAATTATGCAGTAGCCGCCGCTTTGAGAACTTCTTACTGGAAGGGCTTCCACCAGCTGCTGTTGTTGGACTGCTGCGCAGCCTCCGCATCCTTCTTGCGCTTTTTTTCTTTCTTGGATTCGGGTGTGCCGAGATCGTCGAGGGCAGCCTGATCCGCAACCTGGCGATATTGCTGCGGCGGGTCGATCAGATAGCGGCGCTGGTTGATATAGGTGCCGGCTTGATCCTGGCGCGCGGCGCGATAGGTGGCCGTCTGCTGCGCTTCCGTCATGCGGCTTCTGCTGCTGTCGGCCTGGGCCAGTGGCGACCGATAATTGACGTCGTTCTTCTTCTCGTCGGCTTCTTCGGCGAGGCGCTTGCGCGCATCTTCCGGCGATTCCAGCCAGGCCGGATTGTCCTTGCTTGCCAGCGACTGCTGCGGCGCGGTCAGAGTATCCTTGGCACCATCGACAACCAGGCCGGGGCGGTTCGGATATTTCACGCCCTTCTCTTTCGGCGTTGCGGCCGAAACAGACGCGATATCGCCAAGGTCATCCAGGAGCTGCACGCCGGCCGTCTTGTCGGTGCCGTAAGTCGGGCTGCTCAGGCAGCCGGAAATGGCACCGCAGCCAATCACAAGTGCCGCCAAGCTGACGCCGACACGAACGCTATGCATCGCTCTCATGAAAACCCTTCCCAGCCATGCCGGAATAAACGTAACAAGACCCCATTTGACGGCAACTGCCGCAAAAATCGGGCCATTTTCAGGCAGGTTTTACCGGATGAACGCCGCAAAGGCAATTCATCCGGCAAGTTTCTTCAGTTGACAGCCATCAGCTCGCGCAGGGCCGCGGCATCGCGAGCCGAGACATCCGGATATTCCGGATCGGAGCCGACATCGGTGGTGATGCGCCAGGAACGGGCACATTTGCGGCCTTCGGCAAGCTTCGGAACCACGCCGACCTTGGCCGTGTCATCGAGGCGAAACGCATCGGTCGGACCTTCGCCACCGAGGACAGTGATGCCCGAGGTGATGCAGATCTCGGAGAAGTCCTGCCCTTCGAGCACCTTCAACAGCTCCGGATCAGCGATATAAACCACCGGAGCGGCTTCCAGCGACGAGCCGATCCGCTTGTCCTTGCGTTCGATTTCCAGCGCACCGGTGACCACGCTGCGCACGGCGCGGATCTTCTTCCACTTCTCGGCCAAGGCCTCGTTCTTCCACTCGACGGGAATGGTGACGAACTGCTCGAGGTGAACAGAGACTGCCGACGGATTGCGCGAGAGCCATGCCTCTTCCGTGGTGAAGGGCAGCATCGGCGCCAGCCACGTCACCATGCAGTCGAAGATCGAGCGGATGACGGCAAGCGAGGCGCGGCGGCGCAAGCTCGACGGCGCATCGCAGTAAAGCGCATCCTTGCGGACGTCGAAGTAGAAGGCCGAAAGCTCGACATTGGCGAAATCGATCAGAGCGCGGGCGATGCGCTTGAAGTCGAAGGCGTCGTAGCTTTCCCGCACCAGTTCGTCGAGCTCGGCGAGACGGTGCAGCATCAGCTGCTCCAGCTCCGGCATGTCGGCATAGGGGATGACTTCGCCCTTGTCGTGCGCCAGCGTGCCGAGCATCCAGCGGATGGTGTTGCGCAGCTTGCGATAGGCATCGACATTGGTCTGGATGATGGCCTTGCCGACGCGCAGATCTTCCGAATAGTCCGACGTCATGACCCAAAGGCGGAGGATGTCGGCGCCCGCATCCTTCATCACCTCTTGCGGCGAAGTGACGTTGCCCTTGGATTTCGACATCTTCTCGCCCTTCTCATCCATGGTGAAGCCATGGGTGAGGACGGCATCGTATGGCGCACGGCCACGCGTCGCGGCACTTTCGAGCAGCGACGAATGGAACCAGCCGCGATGCTGGTCGGAGCCTTCGAGATAGAGGTCCGCCGGCCATTTCAGGTCCGGGCGGTCTTCCAGCGTGAAGGTGTGGGTCGAACCGGAATCGAACCAGACATCAAGGATATCCATGACCTGCGTCCAGGCCTCGTTGGCCTTTTCGCCGAGGAAGCGTTCACGCGCACCTTCGGCAAACCAGGCATCGGCGCCTTCCTGCTCGAAAGCCTCGAGGATACGGGCGTTCACACGATCGTCCTGCAGGATGTTGCCCTGCTCGTCGACGAAGATCGCGATCGGCACGCCCCAGGCGCGCTGGCGCGACAGCACCCAATCAGGGCGCTGCTCGATCATGGCGCGCAGGCGGTTCTGGCCTGCAGCCGGCACGAAACGGGTGTCGTCGATCGCCTTCAGGGCGCGCGAACGCAGCGTCGAACCGTCGGCAAAGTCCTTGTCCATATAGACGAACCATTGCGGCGTGTTGCGGAAGATGACCGGCTTCTTGGAGCGCCAGGAGTGCGGATAGGAATGCTTCAGCCTGCCGCGCGCAAACAGCGTGTTCGTCTCGATCAGCGCCTTGATGACGAGGTCGTTGGCATTGCCCTTCTTGCCGTTGTCGTCCATGACACGGCCACCCTCGAAGCCCGGGGCATCGGCGGTGTAGAAGCCCGCGTCGTCGACAGGGAACGGGATGGCGGAGGAAATCCCGCGCTTTTCAAGATCGCGGGCATGCGACGTCCAGGCGTCAAAGTCTTCGCGGCCGTGGCTGGGCGCCGTGTGCACGAAACCCGTGCCGGCATCATCGGTGACGTGATCGCCATCGAGCAGCGGCACCTTGAAGCCGTAGCCGAGAGAGGCGAGCGGATGAGCACAGGTGAGTGCGGCCAGATCAGCGGCGGTCACGTCGCTCACGCGCTTGTATTGCAGCTTTGCCTTGGCGAAAGATTCCTCTGCCAGCTTGTCGGCAAAGATCAGCTTTTCGCCCGGGCGCGGGCCGAAATCATTGGCAGCTTCCGTGACCTCATAGAGGCCGTAGGACACGCGCGAGGAGTATGCGATCGCGCGATTGCCGGGGATCGTCCAGGGGGTGGTCGTCCAGATGACGACAAAGGTGCCAGCGAGATGCGCCGGGCCTTCAGCCACCGGGAACTTCACCCAGATCATGTCGCTCTCGACGTCGGCATATTCGACTTCGGCTTCGGCCAGAGCCGTCCGCTCGACCACCGACCACATGACCGGCTTGGAGCCACGATAAAGCTGACCGGTACGGGCGATCTTCAAAAGCTCGCCGGCGATGCGGGATTCCGCATGGAAGTTCATGGTCAGATAGGGATTGTCGAAATCGCCCGTGATGCCGAGGCGCTTGAACTCCTCGGACTGGATCTTGATCCAGCCGGCGGCAAAGTCGCGGCATTCCTGGCGAAACTCGTTCACCGGGACCTCGTCCTTGTTCTTGCCCTTCTCGCGGTATTTCTCCTCGATCTTCCATTCGATCGGCAGGCCGTGGCAGTCCCAGCCCGGAACGTAATTGCTGTCATAGCCGCGCATCTGGAACGAGCGGGTGATGACGTCCTTGAGGATCTTGTTCAGCGCATGGCCGATGTGGATGTGGCCATTGGCATAAGGCGGGCCATCATGCAGCACGAACTTTTCGCGGCCAGCGGCGGAAGAGCGCAGCTTCTTATAGAGGTTCATCTCCTCCCAACGCTTCACCAGTTCCGGCTCCTTCTGCGGCAGCCCGGCGCGCATCGGGAAATCGGTTTCCGGCAGGTAAAGGGTCTTGGAGTAATCCATCTTTTCAGCGGTATCGGTCATAGTCGTGACAATTGCCTCGGTGTCTCGGGCGTCTTGCGCCTCAACTGGCGCAGCCATACGGGGATTTTTCGGCGGCGGAAAGCGCCTCGTGAACGAGACGCCAAAAACCCGGACCTTCCGGCAGCTTAAAGCGCGCGGAAGGCCGGGCCAATAATTCGTATCGCGTGGCTCAGCCGAAATTGGGTCATGGTCGCCGGTTCATAGGCGTTTTTTCCAGGGAAAGGAAGAGAAAACAGTCGTGGCAATTCATAGAAAAGCCGCGGACGTTTCCGCCCGCGGCCAATTTGAAGGTCTATCCGATCAGGCCCGTGCTGCTGCCCTCGCCGGCACGACGGCGTTGAGGACGACCGCCACGACGATATTGGCAAGAAGCGCCAGCAGCCCCGTATAGACGGTGAAGCCGGCTTCACCGAACGGGATCATGTGCAGCGGTTTCCAGCCGGCATCCCAGACGAGATAGGTGCCGCCGAAGAAGCCGACGAACCAGCCCGCAAGCAGGGCCGGCGCGCGGAACCACTTGGTGTAGAGGCCGAAGACCAGGGCCGGCAGCGTCTGCAGGATCCAGATGCCGCCCAGCAATTGCAGATCGAGCGCGAACTGCGTCGGCAGGAAGATGATGACGAGAAGCGCACCGACCTTGACGACGAGCGATGTCATCTTGGCGACCTTTGCCTCGCCGGCATCGGAAACCTGCGGGTCGACATAGGCTTTCCAGAAGTTGCGGGTGAAGAGGTTGGCGGCACCAATGCTCATCACGGCCGCCGGCACGAGCGCGCCGATGGCAATCGCCGCAAAGGCAAAGCCCGCAAACCAGCTCGAGAATAGGGTCTGGAACAGCGCCGGCACCACGTCATTGGCGCTGTCGAGTTTCAGGTGAGCGGCATGGCCCATATAGCCAAGCAACGCCAAGAGACCCAGCAGCAGCGTATAAGCCGGCAACAGCACCGCATTCTTGCGGATAGTATTGCCGCTGTTGGAGGCAAAGATGCCGGTGAGCGTATGCGGATACATGAAGGCCGCCAGCGCCGAGCCGAGCGCCAGCGTCGCATAGGCGACATACTGGTTACCGCCGAGGAGAAGGCTGCCCGCGCCCTTGGCCTGGAAATCCGCATCGGCCGCGGCGAAGACATTGGCATAGCCACCGAGCTTTGCGGGGATCAGGGCGATGGCCGCGATCACCACGATGTAGATCATGATGTCCTTGACGAAGGCGATCAGAGCCGGCGCGCGAAGGCCGGCCGAATAGGTGTAGAGAGCCAGAATGATGAAGGCCACCGCGAGCGGCAGTTCGCCATGGAGCCCCAGGGCCTTGAAGACCGCCGTCATGCCGACGAGCTGCAGGGCGATATAGGGCATGGTCGCGATGACGCCGGTGAGCGCGACCGCCAATTCCAGCGCCCGCGAACCATATTGGCCATGCACGATATCGCCCGCCGTGACGTAGCCGTGATCCTTCGCGCGCCTCCACAGAAGCGGCATGACCATGAAGACGAAAGGATAGACCACGATCGTGTAGGGCAGCGCGAAGAAGCCATAGGCGCCAACCGTATAGACCAAGGCCGGGACGGCGATGACGGTGTAGGCGGTGTAGAAGTCACCACCGACCAGGAACCAGGTGATCCAGGTGCCGAAGGTGCGTCCGCCAAGGCCCCATTCGTCGATATGGGCAAGGGTCTTCGGCCGACGCCAACGCGCCGCGACAAAGCCCATCACGGTCACCAGCGCCAGGAAGAAGATAAAGACGGCGAGTGCGGTCGTATCGATCTCAGTCGTCATGGCGCATGCTCCGATAGGCGATCCACGTCAGGATGGCGGTGATCGGCACCCAGGCCAGCTGATACCAATAGAAGAAGGGGAAACCGAACAACACCGGATCGTGGCTGTTGTAAAAGGGGACCCAAAGCAAGCCAATATAGGGAATAACGAGCAGCCAGCAGGCCGCCGTCCCAAAGCGTTTGTCCATCTCGTGCGCCTTTCGGAAAAATGGGTGCCGCGACTCGCACCCAGCTATATGAGCATTGCAGCATCTTCTTACCTGCTCAAGGCAAAAACATACTGCACTGCCGCAATCTCCGCGCGCAGCATGCCGAATAAAATCAGCTGAATGCGATGATGCGATCGAGCTCGCTCAGCGGCTGAACGCCGGCGAGCAGCGCCCGCGCCTCTTCCTCGTCCTTGCGGATCTGCGCGACCAGCGGGTCGAGGCCGTCGAACTTCAGCTCGGGGCGGAGGTAGCCAAAGAAGGAGACCGAGCAGATCTGCCCATAGAGATTGCCGCTGAAATCGAAGACGAAGGTCTCGAGCAGCGGCGCGCCATTGTCGGTTACCGTCGGGCGGCGTCCGTAGCTGGCAACGGCATCACGGATGACGCCATCGGCCGTGCGGAAGCGGACGGCATAAATGCCCGATCTCAGCGATATTTCCGACGGAAGCTGCATGTTTGCCGTGGGGAAGCCGAGGGTGCGGCCCAGCTTCTCGCCGCCGATGACGGGCGCCTCGACCGTGAAGCGGTATCCGAGCAGGCCGGCGGCCTGGGCGACATCGCCTTCGGCCAGCAGCGTACGGATGCGGCTCGACGAGATGACCTCGGTATTCTCATCGCGGAAGGCATCGATGAGCGTCACGCCGAAGCCGTTGTGGCTGCCGGCATTCATGAGAAAAGCCGGACCGCCCTGGCGATCGTGGCCAAAATGGAAATCGAAACCGGTGACGACTTCCGAGGCATGCAGCCAGTCGATCAGGATCGAATGGACGAATTCATCCGCCGAACGCTGCGAGAAGGCGCGATCGAAGGGATATTCGATGACGGCGTTGAAGCCGAGAGCTTCCAGGAGACGCGCCCTCAACGGTGCGGGGGTCAGCCGAAAGACCGGCTGCTCGGGCTTGAATATGGTGCGCGGATGCGGCTCGAAGGTCAGCACGAGGGCTGGAATGCCGCGTTCCCTGGCGATCTCCAGCGCGCGCGTGAGCACGGACTGATGGCCACGATGCACGCCATCGAAATTGCCGATGGCGATGACACCGCCCTTCAAGGCATCGGGAAGCGGCTCCCGGGTCTCATTGCGATGGAAAACGGTCATCGTGTGCCACTCTCCTCAGACAAGGCGCGGCATCCACCACTTCGGCGAAGCCTGCTCGCGCGCCAGGAAGGCGCCGAGAGCGGCCTCGTCCGTATGCCCCTCGACGACATATTCGCGGGCGTGGATGCCATGGCTGATATAAAGAAGATCGAGGCCGTAATCGAGTGCGCCGCGCACGTCGGTCGGCATGCCGTCGCCGATCGCGACCACGCGGGACAGCGGGAATTCACTGCGAACCTCGCGGGCCGCCGCGAGCGCTGCATCATAGATCGGCTGGTGCGGTTTGCCCGCGATGCGCGTCTCACCCCCAAGCCGCTCGTAATAGGCGGCCATGGCGCCGGCGCAGGGGATCATCCGGTGGCCACGCTCGACCACGAGATCCGGATTGGCGCAGATCAGCGGCACGTTGCGGGCGGACCAGGCCGTCAGCATATCGGTATAGTCATCGGGTGTCTCGGTCTCGTCATCGAAGAAGCCGGTGCAGACGATGCTCTCGGCCTCGCTCGCATCCACGCGCTGCACGTCGAGGCCTTCAAGAATGCCGATATCGCGCTCCGGCCCGAGCAGGAACACCTTCTTCGGTCCCTCGGCGATCAGCTTGCGGGTGACATCGCCCGACGTGATGATGCGATCGTAAACGCTGTCGGGTACGCCGATCGCTCTGAGCTGCTCGACCACTTTGGGAGCGACGCGCGGGGAATTGGTAATGAGGACGACGGTCAACCCCTCGGCGCGGGCGGCCTCGAGCGCGATCGAGGCTTCGCTGTAGGCGGCGACACCATTGTGGAGCACGCCCCAGACGTCGCAGAGCGCAACGTCATAAAGTCCGCCGATGTCGCGAAAGCTTTCGATCCGTTTGCCCATGCCATCCTCGCGCCAAATAAATCACGGGCTGACATCGCAAACCGGCCGGCAAATTACAAGAGCGGCGCGCAAGGTTTTTGCGACGCACAAGGCTCAAGGGGCGAGCGGAAGCAACGCTCAAAAGCGGCAGAAATCACATGCGGAGACCTTGGCGGAACGAGCAGGAAGAGCGTTGCCAAGCCCCTCCGGCGGAAGGTCAAAATGAGAGAGCCGTTGCAATGATATGCTACGTATGGCGGCCCCGGTCGTTAATCATGCTCGACACAAGCCGGTCGGCGCCGCAAAAAATTCACAGTGCTGTTCTTGACTCGTCTGGGAGCCACCCCTAAATCACCGTCGCTAGCACTCTCACAGGCTGAGTGCTAACAAAGTCCATACGGATCCCCCGCTGATCCGTGAATGTCATTTGATCGAGGGATTAGACAATGGCAAGCACCAATTTCCGCCCCCTTCATGACCGTGTCGTCGTTCGTCGCGTCGAGTCGGAAGAAAAGACCAAGGGTGGCATCATCATTCCCGACACCGCCAAGGAAAAGCCGCAGGAAGGCGAAATCGTCGCCGTCGGTTCCGGCGCTCGCGATGAGTCCGGCAAGGTCGTAGCACTCGACGTCAAGGTTGGCGATCGCGTTCTGTTCGGCAAGTGGTCCGGCACCGAAGTCAAGCTCAACGGCGAAGACCTTCTGATCATGAAGGAAGCCGACATCATGGGCATCATCGGCTAATCCAGCCGGTTCCCTTTCCGATAAAGCTGACGGGCCACAAACCCGGAAAACGCGAATTCAGGAGTTTCAAACATGGCAGCTAAAGAAGTAAAATTCGGCCGCAGCGCCCGCGAAAAGATGCTTCGTGGCGTCGACATCCTCGCTGACGCCGTGAAGGTCACGCTCGGCCCGAAGGGTCGTAACGTCGTTATCGACAAGTCCTTCGGCGCTCCGCGCATCACCAAGGACGGCGTCACCGTCGCCAAGGAAATCGAACTCGAAGACAAGTTCGAAAACATGGGCGCCCAGATGGTCCGCGAAGTTGCTTCGAAGACCAACGACATCGCCGGCGACGGCACCACGACCGCAACTGTTCTTGCCCAGGCCATCGTTCGCGAAGGCGCCAAGGCCGTTGCAGCCGGCATGAACCCGATGGACCTGAAGCGCGGCATCGATCTCGCCGTTGCTGAAGTCGTCAAGGATCTCCAAGCCAAGGCCAAGAAGATCAACACGTCGGAAGAAGTCGCACAGGTCGGCACGATCTCCGCAAACGGCGAAAAGCAGATCGGTCTCGATATTGCCGAAGCCATGCAGAAGGTCGGCAACGAAGGCGTCATCACGGTTGAAGAAGCCAAGACCGCCGAAACCGAACTCGAAGTCGTCGAAGGCATGCAGTTCGACCGCGGCTACCTCAGCCCCTACTTCGTGACCAACCCGGAAAAGATGATCGCCGACCTCGAAGACGCGTTCATCCTGCTCCACGAGAAGAAGCTCTCGAACCTGCAGGCCATGCTTCCGGTTCTCGAAGCCGTCGTTCAGACCGGCAAGCCGCTCCTCATCATCGCTGAAGACGTTGAAGGCGAAGCTCTTGCGACCCTCGTCGTCAACAAGCTGCGCGGTGGTCTGAAGATCGCTGCCGTCAAGGCTCCGGGCTTCGGCGACCGCCGCAAGGCCATGCTGGAAGACATCGCCATCCTGACAGGCGGCACTGTCATTTCCGAAGACCTCGGCATCAAGCTCGAGTCGGTTACCCTCGACATGCTCGGCCGTTCCAAGAAGGTTTCGATCTCCAAGGAAAACACCACGATCGTCGACGGCGCCGGCGCTAAGTCCGACATCGAAGGCCGCGTTGCCCAGATCAAGGCTCAGATCGAAGAAACCACCTCCGATTACGACCGCGAGAAGCTGCAGGAACGTCTTGCCAAGCTCGCTGGCGGCGTTGCCGTTATCCGCGTCGGCGGTTCGACGGAAATCGAAGTGAAGGAAAAGAAGGACCGCATCGACGACGCTCTCAACGCGACGCGCGCTGCCGTTCAGGAAGGCATCGTACCGGGCGGCGGTACGGCTCTGCTGCGCTCCTCCGTCAAGATCACCGTCAAGGGTGAAAACGACGACCAGGAAGCCGGCATCAACATCGTTCGCCGCGCTCTGCAGGCTCCTTGCCGCCAGATCGCTGAAAACGCTGGTGATGAAGCCTCCATCGTTGTCGGCAAGATCCTCGACAAGAACGAAGACAACTTCGGCTACAACGCTCAGACGGGCGTCTACGGCGACATGATCGCCATGGGCATCGTCGACCCGGTCAAGGTCGTTCGCACGGCTCTGCAGGACGCAGCTTCGGTTGCTTCGCTGCTGATCACCACCGAAGCCATGATCGCCGAACTGCCGAAGAAGGATGCCCCTGGCGGCATGCCGGGCGGCATGGGCGGCATGGGCGGCATGGACATGATGTAATAGGCCAACGGCCTGTTGCGATTGTTCAATCCGACATACGGAATTGACGAAGGGCGGCTCTCGAGCCGCCCTTTTCGTTTGTGCGCCTATGGTTTCGGGATGAGACCCGCAAGTTTCGCGTAGCGCAAATTTATGCAAATTGCCCCATTGCCGTTTTTGAAAAAGCTCCTATAAATCCCAGCGCAGCGATTTTAGAGAGTTAGCTGCAATGCACGCAAATTTTACTTATTTTCGGCACGCTTAATCAGCGCCCGTGCATGATCATGATCTTGTGAATTGATAGGCGTCCGGATTTTTTACTTGAAATGACTTCGCAGACGGGATCGCAAGCCCGAAAGAAGCATGACGAAAAATGGAATCAATGGAGCCGAATGCCCCGCTTTTTCGTGAGGCGCGGCACGCGGAAAGACATTCCAACCGGAAGATGCATGGGAATTTGGGTGAAGCGCAGGAGGACCATGCGCTCAAGTGGGGATCATCTTGTTCAAGATTGCCAAGGCCAATTTTGCCGCACCGTTTGCGCCGGGCTCGCTGGAGTTTGACGGCCACAATCCTGACCTAGTCGCGCAGTTCTGCGTTTCCGAGGGCTGGACGGGCGATCTGTCGAGCGGCATCATCAAGCTCGGGCAATGGAGCACGATGCTGCATGGCCTGACCTCCTCGGAATGCGGTCTCCTCAGCCTGATGCACTGCTACGACGCGCATGATCGAGTGCGCATCCTCGATCTGTTCGAACAGGCGGCAACCACCAATTCCTCTTTCTGCTATTCCACCACGACGCTTGGCGCCGGCGGCTATCGCCAGCCGATCTTCTGCGTCGGCGAATCCGTTACTGCGGATGGGCAACACACGGGCAGCATGGTCGGCGTCTTCCTGTTTCCACGCTTCAAGCCGGATCAGGGCAGCCAGTTGGCGGCCCGGCAGTAAAGCAATTGTTGATGATGGTCAGGTTGGTCCGTCATCGCCGCACTTTTGTGCGGCAAAGGTGAATACGCCTGACCTGTGTTAAGTCAATCAATCCCGCTTCGGAATATTGAGGCCGCGCTGACTTGCCGGGCGCGCGAGAGCACGATCAAGCCAGCTCATGACCGAGGGGAAGCTTTCGAGTTCGAGGACTTCACGGCCGCCATAAAAGACATCGACGCCGCGGACCCATGGGAAGGTGGTGATGTCGGCAATGGTATATTCGTCGCCCATGATCCACTGACGGCCCTGCAGGCGACCCTCCAGAACGCTCAACAGGCGCTTGGCCTCGTCGCGATAACGCTCGACAGGATAGGAATTGTTGGCGACCTTTTCGGCCGCGAATTTGAAGAAGTGGCCGAACTGGCCGAACATCGGACCGATGCCGCCCATCTGGAAGAAGACCCATTCCATCGTCTCATAACGCCCGGCGGCATCGGCCGGAATGAGCTTGCCGGTCTTTTCCGCGAGATAGACCAGGATTGCGCCCGATTCGAACAGACCGATCGGTTTGCCATCCGGACCGTTGGGATCGATGATCGCGGGAATGCGGCCGTTCGGGTTCAGCGAAACGAATTCAGGGGACTTCTGGTCGTTAGTACCGAAAGAAACCAGATGCGGCTCATAGGGCAGGCCGAGTTCTTCCAGCGCAATCGAAACCTTCACGCCGTTCGGCGTCGGCAGCGAATAGAGCTGGATGATATCAGAATTGCTGGCGGGCCAGCGCTTCGTGATCGGAAACGAGGACAGATCGGCCATGGGATTTCCTTCCAAAGATCATGATTTGGCGAATAAATTTGCGCCACCATAGCGGATATGAAGCCGATGGGAAGAGCGCGTGGGCGGCGCTATTGTTCAATGATTGTGAACTAATTGTACGCAGTTGTTTATCTTTTCAATTGCCTGAAAATCACGAATATCTGCCTCCAGAAATTGTCGCCACCCGATCCGAACTCAATTCACTGGAGATCATCATGTCCAATACCAACAATGTCATCATTCTCGTGGCGCGCATTCTGCTCGCTTTCATGTTCATCTTCGCCGGCTTCGGCAAGCTGACCGATCCGTCCGGCACCGCCGGTATGATCGCCGGCGCCGGCCTGCCCGCTTCGACGCTGCTGACCTATGTCGCCGGCGCCTTCGAATTCATCACCGGCGTCTGCGTTCTCATCGGCTTCCAGGTCCGCATCGTCGGCTGGCTGCTTGCCGCTTTCTGCGTCTTCACCGGCGTCGTCTTCCACCTGGGTACCGTCAACGTTCCGGACTTCCCGGCTGCCGCCAACGGCTGGATCAACGGCCTGAACTTCGTCAACTTCCTGAAGAACGTCACGCTCGCCGGCGCCTACATCATGCTCGCCACCAACGGCGCTGGCGCCTACTCGGTCGATGCCCGTCGCGGTACCTACGCAACCGCCTGATTGCCGCATACTTCCCAAGACAAAAGGCCCGCCAGAATTCTGGCGGGCCTTTTTGCGTGAATAAGAAGCTGAATCCTCACAGTGCGCTGCGCACCGCCGAAATGATGCGCTGAACCATCGGATCGCCCTCGTGACTTTCCTTGCGGGCACGCACCAGGCAAGCCTCCGAGCGCAGGATGATCCCGTCCGACAGGACCTTCAAATGGTTCGCACGCAGCGTCGAGCCGGTGGAGGTGATGTCGACGATGATGTCGGCAGAACCGGCAGCAGGTGCGCCCTCCGTGGCGCCGAGGCTTTCGACGATGCGGTAGAGCTGGATACCGTGCTGGCTCGAAAAGAACTGCTGCGTCAGCCGCCAGTACTTCGTCGCGACCGTCAGCCTGCGGCCGTGACGGGCGCGGAAATCGGCGGCGACATCGCCGAGATCGGCCATGGTGTCGACATCGAGCCAGATATCCGGCACCGCGACGACGACATCGGCATGGCCGAAGCCGAGCCTTGCGCAGAATTCGACGCGGCGGTCGGCCTCCGCCACACCCTCTCGCACGAGGTCTTCGCCGGTAATGCCGAAATCGACGCTGCCATTGCCGATCTCGCGCGAGATTTCCGAGGCAGACAGGAAGGCGATCTCGACACCGTCCCAACCTTCGACACGGCCGCGATAGGAACGGTCATTGCCGACTGCGACGATGGGCATGCCGGCACGTTCGAAAACAGCCGAGCAATCGTCCTTCATCCGGCCCTTGGAGGGAAGCGCAATCGTGATGGTCATCAGGCCGCCCTCGCGGTTTCGATGCGGTCGAGCCAGAGCGCGAAGCCGACAGCCGGAATGTGATCCTTGGCTCCGAGCAGGGTCATCAGCCGGTCGAAGCGGCCGCCGCCGGCGAGCACCTCGCTCGATCCCTCAACCGTCACTTCGAAGACGAGGCCGGTATAATAATCAAGCGGACGGCCGAAGGCGGCGCGATAGTCGATCTTCGAGGCATCGACGCCGGCATCCGCCAGTGCTTTGACGCGGGCGTCGAAATTCTTCAGAGCCGCGCCCAGCTCCAGGCCTGCCGCATTGGCAAAGCCGGCCAGTGCCGCGGAGGCATCCGCCAACGGCACGGTCAGCGATAGAAACTCCTCCAGTACACGGAAGGCGGCATCATCGAGCCGCGTTTCCGACAGGACCAGCTTCTCGCGAAGGCGGCGGGCGATCTCCTGTGGCGAACGGCTGGCATTGGTGGAATACCCGGTTGCCTGCATGGTCGCATCGATATGCTTGACCAGCCCCTGCTCATCGCCGCGATTGAGGAAATCGAGCACATGCGCATCGAGCCCGGGGACAGGCTGTGGGCTTGCGAGATGCGCCAGCAGGGTTTCGAGCTGCATCATATTCCCGAAGGCATGGATAAGCCGCTTCTGCCAGCCGGATGGCAGCCCGAGCGCCTGGACCACAGCTTCGAACACGGCCTGATCGCCAAGCGTCACGGACAGCGGCTTGCCGGGGACCAAACGGGTCAGGATAGCGATGGCATCGCCGATGACGCGAGCGTCGGCGCCGGCCGTATCGCGGTCACCCAGATCCTCGATGCCGGCCTGATAGAACTCATGGCCGCCTTCGCGGCGCTGACGAAAGATCTCGCCGAGATAGGAATAGCGCTTCGGCGTGCCCGTGGCGGTTTCGATATGGCGCAGACAGACCGGAATGGTGAACTCCGGCCGCAGGCAAAGGCTGGCGCCGGTTTCGCTCTCCGTCATGAAGATGCGCCGGCGAAGATCCTCGCCGGCCATATCAAGAAAGGGCTCGGCCGGCTGGATGATGGGGGTATCCACCCGCTCCGTCCGGCGGGTGCCGAACTCGGCCAGGAGATCATCGGCGAAATCTGGAAGGTTGATCAGGGGCATGGGGCTATTCTCTCCGTCTCCCCAGCGGGGAGAAGGTGCCTGACAAGGCGGATGAGGGGGTCGAGGAACGAAGTGACGAGGATACCAAGCGCCAGATGATGAATAGCTCGCGCGAGCCGAGAGCCCCCCTCATCCGACCCTTCGGGCCACCTTCTCCCCGAGGGGAGAAGGAGAAAACGAGACTGCTCGACCCACTCAGACATCGCCGAGTGCCCTCTTCCGGTCTTCCGCCTGTGCCGCGAGCATAACCTTGACCTTCGCAATCAATTCCGCTTCCGGCACGGTTTCCTGCGCCACACGCGCCTCGCGCCAGCTGGCATTGTCCTCGATCTCGCCGGAGAGGCGCTTGCCCTCGATGAGATCCTTGAGCTGGACGACACCCTCAGCGCGCTCGTCGCCGCCCTGGATGATGGCGATCGGGCAGCCGCGGCGGTCGGCATATTTCAGCTGGTTGCCGAATTTCTTCCAATTGCCCTGGAACATCTCCGCACGGATGCCGGCAGCGCGCAGTTGCTGCGTGAAGCGCTGGTAGCGGCCCATGGCATCGACATCGCCGTCCATGACGGTGACGAGCACCGGCTCGATCACCTCTTCGGCGCCGAGCTTGCCGAGATTCTTCAGCGCCGTCATCAGGCGTGAGACGCCGATCGAAAAGCCGGTCGCGGGCACCGGCTGGCCCATGAAGCGCGACACCAATCCGTCATAGCGACCGCCGCCGCCGACAGAGCCGAAGACGACCTTTTCGCCCTTCTCGTTGATTACCGGAAATGTCAGTTCAGCCTCGAAAACAGGACCCGTATAATACTCGAGCCCTCGCACGCAGGAAGGATCGATCTTGATACGATCTGCATCATAACCGGCGGCACGTATCATCGGCTCCAACTGTTCGGTAAGCAGGTGGACGGCATCATCGTATGGCAAATGAGCCATTCCGCCGAACTCATCTGGGACGCCACCAGTCTTGAGCGTAACCTGATCAAGTACCTGTTGAAGGCTTGGAACAGTTGAAGACGTCACCACGGCGAGCACGGCTTGGATCTGCCATTCTGCGAGACCGGTACCCTTGGTGAAATCACCGGACTCATCCTTGCGGCCAGGACCGAGCAGCAGCGCCACACCTTCCGGGCCGAACTTGTCGAGCTTGTCGATGGCACGCAACACGTTCAGCCGCTGTGCGGCCTTGTCATCGCCGCCGAGGCCGATCGCTTCCAGAACGCCGTCCAAAACCTTGCGGTTGTTGACGCGGATCACATAGTCGCCGCGCTTGATCCCCAAGGCCTCAAGCGTATCGGCCATCATCATGCACATCTCGGCGTCCGCCTGCACACCCGGCGCGCCAACGGTATCGGCATCGAACTGCATGAACTGGCGGAAGCGGCCCGGGCCTGGCTTCTCGTTGCGGAAGACATAGCCGGCGCGATAGGTGCGGTAGGGCAGCTGGATCTCGTTGAAATTCTCGGCGACATGGCGGGCAAGCGGCGCCGTCAGATCGTAGCGCAGCGACATCCACTGCTCGTCATCGTCCTGAAGCGAGAACACGCCTTCGTTCGGCCGGTCGCTGTCGGGCAGGAACTTGCCGAGCGCATCGGTATATTCGAACAGCGGCGTTTCGAGGGGATCGAAACCATAATGCTCATACACAGCCCGGATCTTTGCGGTCATTTCGTTGACGGCGCGAATATCGCTCGCCGAACGATCGACAAAGCCACGCGGCAGGCGGGCCTTGAGCTTCTGCGGTTTCTTTTGTTTGTCGCTCATCTGTAAGGTAATCCGGTACGGGAACAGTGGCGGTTAACTAGCGGATTGGGCGGAATGCGGCAAGGATTGTTATATGTTAGCGGCCGACAAAACCGACAAAAGCCAGAGAAGGCGGCATAAAGACCATGCCTCACGCAATCGTTCTGAAATGCACTGGTGACACGGCCGCCCCGGTCATGGATCTCTGGCGGGAGGCGAGCAGGTTCGAAACGGCTCCATCGATGCAGGCGCTGAATTATCCGCCGCATCTGACGTTTGCGGTCTATCAGGACGTAGCCGTGCCCTGGCTCGTCGCGGCGGCTCAGAAGGCTTTCGCAAACGTGCCGCCCCTATCAATCGAATTTTCCGGCATCGACCATTTTCGAAACGAGATGCTGGTGCTTTGGGCACGTCCCGTGGACGATCCAGTTCTGAGGCAGATACACACCGCCATTCACGACGAGATCGACCCAGCCCTTTGTCATGAGCATTCGCGTCCGGATCGCTGGCAGCCGCATTGCACCATTGCGATGAAGATCCCCGCAAGCACGGCGGAAGAAGCGCTGACATGGGCGAAGGTAACGCCTGCCAAGTTTACGCTCATCTTCGACGTGGTGGATTGCGTCAGCTTTCCGCCTGTCGAAATCATAAGGGAAGTCAAACTGCTGCCTTGATGGGCTTTCAATATTCAGACGATGCAATTTACGCTTGCCTTCGCGGCCGGCGCAGCTA
The DNA here is from genome assembly GCF_056755475.1 of Rhizobium sp. KNZ2-6A. NCBI lineage: Bacteria > Pseudomonadati > Pseudomonadota > Alphaproteobacteria > Hyphomicrobiales > Rhizobiaceae > Rhizobium > Rhizobium sp. KNZ2-6A. Next base: position 17,172 of record NZ_JBNDIC010000054.1, read on the forward strand.
GGTTCGTGTTCATGCGCTTACTTGCGATCCTGACGATGCTGATTGCCTGGCTGTTCTACGGTGCCATGCCGGCGCTGGCGAATTGTCCCGTCTGCGATTCCGTATCCGCAACGCCCGCAACATCGACCATGAGCATACACGAGGGCATGGCCAATATGCCTGGCATGGTGGGCCATAGCGACATGGCGCAGTATCATGAAAAGAAGCTGGAGAACCCCTGCGCCGGCGGCATGGCGCATGTGCCATCCTGTGCGGCCTGCCTTGCCGTGATCCCGGCGCTTACGATAGCCGACGGCAAGCCCGTCCTCTCCTATCCGGCACCCGCGCCTGCCCAGCGCCTCGCCGACTCCCGGCCGCAGCCTATGGCTCCCCCTCCCCGTTTCGCCTGACGATCACCCGTATTCATTTCACGAGCGGCTTTCCGCTCAAATCCAGATACCGTCCAGAAACGGAAAGGACACCTATGTCTACCTCAAAATCGCTGATCCTCGCCGGCGCATTCGCCTTCGCCCTTAGCCTTCCGGCCTTTGCCGACGACATGTCGGGCATGGACATGAGCAAGCCTATGGGCGACCAGGGCGCTTCCAGCAAGGCGTTCAACGACGCCATGGGCAAGATGCACAAGGACATGATGATCAATTACAGCGGTGACGCCGACGCGGATTTCGTCCGCGGCATGATCCCGCATCATCAGGGCGCGATCGACATGGCGAAGACCGAGCTGAAATACGGCAAGGATCCCGAGCTGCGCAAACTAGCGCAAGGCGTCATCACCGCGCAGGAAGCCGAGATCAAGGAAATGAAAGCCTGGCTGAAGAAGCACGGCAAGTAATTCGCCCGATAGTGGGAGGCGGCATCAATGCCGCCTCCTTTGCTGGATAACCGGCTTGCGCAAATCCGTGCAGTGATGCCTTCGACTAAAGCCACCATAACTATTGGTCGATCAGCCCATGATGGCGGGCAGTCGTGCAGCCAGCAGATCGATGACCGCACGCATCTTCAGCGAGAGCTGCGGCGTCTGCGGCCAGACCGCATAGACGTCGATGGCCCGACTGGAAACATTGTTCAGCGCTTGAGCCAGCCTGCCGGCGTATACGTGATCGCGCACCAGCCAGCAGGGCAGCCAGGCGATCCCCATTCCCGACACCGCCGCATCCGCCATGACCTCCAGATCATCGAGTCGGAGCCGCGTTTCCGGAAAGTAATCGACGGCAGTTCCGTCATCCTGCAAGAAAGTCCATTTCTTCGTCTCGCCCGATCTCCCATAGACGATCAGGTCGTGGCCATCGAGGTCGGCAATGGTCTGCGGCGCGCCTCTTGCGGCAAGATAATCCGGCGCCGCGCACAGGGTCATGCGATGGAGGGCGATCTTGCGCGCGGCGAGACCGGCTTCATCGCGCAGCGCGCTGTTGCGAACGGCCAGATCGAACCCCTCGTCGAAAAGATCGACCACCCTGTCGCTGAAGGAAAGATCCAGTTCGAGCCTGGGATGCATGCGGGCCAGCTCCAACAGCAGCGGTGCAGCGCAGCGGCGACCGAAGAGAACGGGCATGGAGATGCGCAGGCGTCCCGTGACCTCGCGCTTGCCCGATTCCAGCATGGCCTCGCCCGATTGTATCTCATCGAGCGCCCGGCGGCAGCGCTCGTAGAAGGCCTGGCCTTCATCCGTCAGGCTCTGCATGCGGGTGGTGCGGTGAAACAGGCGCACATTCAGGCGCCTTTCCAGCCGGGCGATGGTCTTGCCGATGGCCGAGCGCGAGAGATTCATGCGCGCCGCCGCCGCCGAAAAGCCGCCGGCCTCGACCGCCTCCACGAATTCGGGAATGCCGTTGAGCATATCATTCATGATGATTGCTTCCCTGTAGGAACCAGTTAGCGGAAATAATATCGCCACTGGCGACATGAAAGCAACGATATAGTGGGCTCATTGCTTTCAATTCCTCTCAGGAGATCATGATGACGAAAACCACGAAGCGCTGGGCCCTCGAGACGGTCACCGTCGGCGCCCCCTTGGTCCTCTCTGAAACGGCGGTTCCCACGCCTGCGTCCGGCGAAGTGCTGGTGCGGGTGAAAGCCGTTTCGCTGAACTATCGCGACAAGCTCGTTCGCGAGACCGGAATGGGCCTGCCGCTCCAGTTTCCCTTCGTGCCAGCCTCCGATATGGCAGGCGTTGTCGAAGCGGTGGGAGATGGCGTGACTAGATTCTCGGTTGGCGACCGGGTCATTTCGACCTTTCACCCCGGCTGGATCGACGACAAGCCGCTCGGCGATGCCCGTACCCTGCCCTACAAGACGCTGGGTGGCTTCTATCCCGGCATGCTTTCCGAATATATCGCCATGCCGCAGGACTGGCTCGTATCGGCGCCGGCAACCCTCGATTATGCCGAGGCAAGCACCTTGCCCTGCGCCGGCCTGACGGCATGGTTTGCTCTTGTGGAGCGCGGCAAGATCAAGCCCGGTGACAGCGTGCTGGTGCAGGGAACGGGAGGCGTGGCGCTGTTCGGCCTGCAGATCGCCGCCGCGCAGGGAGCCGAGGTCTTCGTAACCTCGACGGGGCCGGAAAAGCTCGCACGGGCAAAGGCGCTCGGAGCCCATCATGGCATCGACAGGAACAAAAGCGATTGGGTGGAGGAGGTCTATCGCCTCACCAACGATCGCGGCATCGATCATATCATCGAAATCGCAGGCGGGCCGAACCTGGGACAATCGCTGAAGGCGGTGGCGCTTCATGGCCGGATCTCCGTCATCGGCGTCCTCGAGGGCTTCGATATTTCCGGTCCGGCTGCGCCGATGCTGCTAAAATCCCCCGTCGTGCAGGGCATCAGCGTCGGCCACCGCCGTTCGCTCGAAGATTTCGTCCGCGCGGTCGACAGCATCGGCCTGAAGCCGGTCATCGACCACCGCTATACGCTCGGCGAGGTACCAGCAGCCTTCGATCATCTCGATCGCGGCGCCTTCGGCAAGATCGTCATCGAGCTGTGACGGCAGCCGGGCTGCCGCGAATGGCGGCGGCCCGGCTTCCATGTGATATCAGGCCTTCGGCTCGAACGGCTGCGGCACGCGCTGTGCGCCCTGGCGGGCCAGCATCCAGCCGGGATATTCGGCCGGAAGCGCGCTGACCTCGTCGAGCTTTGCAATATCGTCGGCATCGAGCTTCAGCTTGACGGCCGCCAAGTTCTGGTCGAGCTGATCGAGGCGCTTGGCGCCGATGATGATGCTGGTGACGAAGGGCTTCGAGAGAATCCAGGCAAGCGCCACGGTGGCGACGCTGGAGCCATGCTTCTCCGCCACTTCGCGCATCGCGGCGACGCAAGCCCAGGCGCGATCCTTCTCGACGGGCGGGAAATCGAAGCTCGCGCGCCGCCCCTCGCCATTGCCAGGGGCACCCGGACCATACTTGCCCGAGAGCAGACCGCCCGCCAGCGGCGACCAGACCATGAGCCCCAGCTTTTCCTCAGCCATCAGTGGCACGATTTCACGTTCCAGATCGCGGCCGGCGATGGAATAATAGGCCTGCACCGTCTCGAAGCGGGCAAAGCCGCGGCGTTCGGAAATGCCGAGCGCCTTGGCGATGCGCCATGCCTGCCAGTTGGAAACACCGACATAGCGCACCAGACCGCGCGAAACGAGATCGTCCAGTGCCCGCAGCGTCTCGTCGATCGGGGTTACCGGATCCGTGGCGTGGATCTGGTAGAGATCGATGTGATCGGTCTGTAGGCGATCGAGGCTTGCCTGCACCGAATCCATGATATGGCCGCGCGAGGCGCCGCGATCATTCGGCTTGTCGCCCATGACGCCATAGACCTTGGTGGCGATGACAACATCCTTGCGGGGAACGCCGAGGTTTTTTAGGGCCTGGCCAAGCAGCTTTTCGGAATTGCCGGAGGAATAGACGTCAGCGGTGTCGATGAAGTTGACGCCGGCGGCGAGCGAGCCTTCGACGATCTTGTCCGCCAGCGCCTGATCGACATCTGCGATCGAGCCCCAGAGGCCGTTTTCGGGATTGGCTTCGCCGAAGGTCATCGTGCCCAGGCAAAGTTCGGAAACGAACAGCCCGGTATTGCCGAGTTGATTGTAACGCATAGGAGAAATTCCCTTGTGGTCAGCCGGAAGATGCTTCCGGCCGGTGAATGCATATCTTTTGGCTATGGATTGGCCTCGGCATGGCAGCGGCTACCGGCGCCGCCCTGGAGAGGTCACGAGACAGTCGTCAAGGCCCGGCTCTGGCTCCGCGGCGATCGAGACAACAAGGACATAATGTATCGGAAACCGATTTCAACGCGAGACCTCCCGTCGATCACGATGCGGTTACCGCCGCCCGCTCTTGCTTCCGGTCCGCTGCGGGATAGACTCATACCTTCATACCATGCGCAAAACGGACATACCGATGACGCAACGTCCCTTGACCACGATCGGCTTCGATGCCGACGACACGCTCTGGCAGAACGAACAGTTCTACCGGCTGACGGAGCTGCAATTTACCGAACTTCTCGCCGATCACGCCGCAAGCGACCTCATTTCCGCGCGGCTGCTGGAGGCGGAAAAACGCAACCTCAGACACTACGGCTTCGGCATCAAAGGCTTTACTCTCTCGATGATCGAGACCGCGATCGAGATCACGGAGGGCGAAGTGCCCTCGACCGTCATCGCCCAAATCCTCGACATCGGCCGCGATCTTCTGGCCCATCCCGTCGAAACCCTGCCCCATGTACGTCAGACGCTGGAAGCTTTGTCCGGAAAATACCTGCTGGTGCTGATCACCAAGGGCGATCTCTTCGACCAGGAGCGCAAGCTCGCCCAATCCGGGCTTGGCGACCTCTTCGACGCGGTCGAGATCGTCTCGGACAAGAACGCCTCCACTTACCGCCGTATTTTTTCCAAGGTAGGAGACGGGCCGGAAAGGGCGATGATGATCGGCAATTCGCTGAAATCGGATATCGTGCCGGCGCTCGCCGCCGGAAGCTACGGCGTCTTCGTGCCGCACGAACTCACATGGTCCTTCGAACACGTGGAGGAACCGACCGAGGCGCCGCGTTTTCGCAAGATCGGTCATCTCGGGGAGCTGCGCGGCGTGCTCGACGCGCTGTCGTAAGCTCTCAGTTGTTTCGCAGTTCCGAACGGAAAACCGCGACGCACTTTTCCCGGAGCCGCTCTACTGCCCCTGCTTGGAGCGCGGCGGGAAGAGCGTCGGCCCCTGATCCTTCTGCTGATCGGCGGGCGTCTGCTGCGCGGCCGGCGGATTGGGATCGATGAGGATCTCGTAAGGCGCGCCGAGGCCGCGACGACGGGTGACGCGCGAATAATAGGGCTTGATCAGCCAGGTCGTATCCTCGTTGACGGTGACGTCGGCCGTATTGCCGTCCTCATCCGTGCCGAAGAAGGATTCATCCTCGCTCGACGACAGGTCGAAGATCGCCATATAGGCGTATTTGCTCTTGGAGCCGAAGGTGATCCGCACATGCTGGCCCTTCTTGAGCGGCAGCATATAGACCTTGCCCTTGCCGAATTTCGTCCAGCCCGTCAGCTTTTCGAGGACGGCGGGAAAGCCGAGCTTCTCGACCTTCTCGCCACGGTCGAGCTGCGGCAGCTGCTGGGTCGCATCCTCGGCATGGGCTACCGTGATACTGAACAGCGCAAGCGCGGCTACGGAAAGGCCGAGAAGCGCCGCTCTCATGGCCGCACCAATGCGCATCGCATCGCCTCCACCTCTTTCCGGCAGTAGCAGCCTTCGATGTGATCGTTGACAAGGCCCATGGCCTGCATGAAGGCATAAACTGTGGTCGGGCCGACAAAGGTCCAGCCGCGCTTCTTCAGATCCTTCGAAATCCGCACGGAAGCCGGCGTCGTCGGATTGGCGCGAAGATGCGCAAGATCGAAGACCTCGGGGCGTTCGGCGGCCGTCGGCTCGTGGCTCCAGAAATAGCGGGCGAGCGATCCGAATTCATCGCGCAGCTCGATGGCGCGGTTGGCATTGTTGATGGTGGAGACGATCTTACCGCGATGGCGGATGATGCCGGCATCCGCGAGACAGCGCTCGATATCGGCGTCGTCGAATCTCGCGACCTTCTCGAAATCGAAACCGGCAAAAGCGGCGCGGAAATTCTCGCGCTTGCGCAGGATCGTCAGCCAGGAGAGGCCCGATTGAAAGCCCTCGAGGCAGATCTTCTCGAAGAGCCTGATGTCATTAACAACCGGACGGCCCCATTCCTCGTCGTGATAGCGCTGATATTCCGGCAGGTTGCCGTGCCAGAAGCAACGGTCCCTGCCGTCTTCACCGGTGATGATGCCCGTGTCGGCCATTTTCGCGATTCGTCCCTATTTCAGCGCGCGCTACCGGAAACCGGTATGCAAATATCGGATAAAACCAAATCAATCAAACGCTTAAAATCATAAGCAGATTTCGGCGGCCGCGCATTCCGATTCCAGATTTACCACTTGCAAACCATCTTTCCAAACCAGGCGGTAACCCTGATAAAGCTTTATCGGCTTCGCGGCATTTTGATGAATGGATGTTTACCATTCGCTCGCGTGCAAGTGGCACCATGGTTTCGACCGGGCGCTTTCGCGCCCATCCTCGGTCCATGTGTAGAGAGTCTGTCCGATGATGAAACATGCCGTCCTGTGTGCCGCAGGCGCCCTGAGCCTGCTTGCGTCAACCGCTTTTGCCGACGACCGTTACCAGTCGCGCCCGCCCGTCATCGTCAGTCCCGATCTGACCGCTCCCTGGGTGATGCAGCTTGGCGGCGGCAATGTGCAGCCGGTCGTCTATCCCCGCTCGATGGCGCGCCGCGCGGCCGATCCCAGAATGGAACAGCAGGTAAATCCGCAGGTGCGCCAGGTCGTGCAGCCGCGTGGCCTGTTTGCGCGCCCTGTCGTGCAGCAGGTTGCCATGGCCCGTCCGCGATACCCAGCGATCCGCGGCCAGATCGACCCGCAATTCCTGCCGCAGATCGTCGATTACCAGACGAAGGAAAGACCCGGCAGCATTGTCATCGACACCAACAACCGCTTCCTCTATCTGGTGATGGACGGCGGCAAGGCACGCCGCTATGGCGTCGGCGTCGGCAAGCCCGGCTTCGAATGGGCCGGCGCCCACACCGTCACCCGCAAGCAGGAATGGCCGGACTGGACGCCGCCATCGGAAATGATCGCGCGCGAAGCGGCCAAGGGGCACTATCTCCCGGCTCACATGGATGGCGGCGAAACCAATCCGCTCGGTGCCCGCGCCATGTATCTCGGCTCCACGCTCTATCGCATCCACGGCACGAATGCGCCCTGGACCATCGGTAGCGCCGTTTCCTCCGGCTGCATCCGCCTGCGCAACGAAGATGTCACCGATCTCTATAACCGCGTAAAGGTCGGCACTCGCGTCATCGTGATGTGATCGGGGATCGCGTGTAAGCCCGCGCGGCGATCTTGCCCTTACCGAAAGATCGCCAGGGCCGCGCCGGAATGGCCTCGACTATAAGTCAGACTATAGTCTGAAACGCCATAGAAGAGCGGGCCGTTCTTCCACTCCGTTCTTCGCATCGGGCATTTTGATCTTGATCCCTTCGTTGGTTCCGGTAGTTTCCTTCCGAATTCAACGAGGGAATGCCATATGAGAGCAACACTATCGGTCGTGGCGACAGGCGTCGTCGCGGCGTGTCTTCTTGCAGCATCGAATGCAGCGGCCTTTACCGCTTCCGCGCCTTATACGGCAGCACCGACCACGCGCGGCGACGTGATCCGGGTTGCGATGGAGCCGCAAGGCCAGGTGAAGCCGCAGTTCCAGCGGCGCATGGTGCGGCTTGCGACGAACGAGGCGCCGGGCACCGTCATCGTCGACACCAACAACAAGTATCTCTACCTCGTCGAGGGCAGCAATCGCGCGAGGCGCTACGGAATTGGCGTGGGTCGTGACGGTTTCGGCTGGTCCGGCGTCGTCAAGGTCGGTCGCAAGGCGGAGTGGCCGGGCTGGACGCCGCCGCCGGAAATGATCGTTCGCGAAGCCAAGAAAGGCCGCAAGCTGCCCGCCTTCCAGGAAGGCGGCGAGGACAATCCGCTCGGCGCGCGCGCCATGTATCTCTATCGCAACGGCAACGACACGGCCTTCCGCATCCATGGCACAAACCAGCCGTGGAGCATCGGCCTGAACATGTCTTCCGGCTGCATCCGCATGATGAACAAGGACGTGATGGATCTCTACGAACGCGTTCCTGTGGGCACCAAGGTCATCGTCGTCGGCCCCGGCAACAAGCAGGGCGAAGTCAGCTATCAGGATCGCGGAGTCGATGTTCTGAGAACTCTGTTCGGAGGCTAAGCGGAACAGCATCTCCTCACCTCTGATTCGAATATCAGTTTACGGGCGTTCCGAGGCATGGCATGGCACCGATCATGCTGGTCGAGGACGCCGTTCCGCTTGTGAGACGCCATGCTCCTCTAAGTCCGGCTGAGGCTACTGTTGCGCCAGTGTTACAGCCTGAAACTTATCGCGCCGACCCGCCGGAAAACGGCCCATTCCCTTCGGTTTATCGTCAGTTTTCCCGCCTAAACCGGGCCTGCGCACCTATGGCTGCAATAGAAGTGTCATGGAAGCGCGCTTAGATGGCAGCACTTTGGCATCCGGGGATTTCATATGCATCGTGCTTTTCGCATCAAGCAGCCGGCGCTTGCCGCGCTTGCTCTTTCAGCAGTCATATTTGCCGCCAATTCTGCTTCGGCAGAGATGCAATTTTCCGCCTATGGCGGCGTGCAGGGCGCAACCGGCAGCAACGTAACCACGTCGGACGGCGCCGATTTCGACCCGAACTGGTCGGGCAAATCCTTCAAGATGCCTCCCTATTTCGGCTTCCGCGGCATCTGGTGGCTTGATGAACTCGACAAGCCGAACTGGGGCGTGTCGCTGGATTACTCGCATGCTAAGGTCTATGGCGATCTCGGCAATACGCCCGGCTGGTCGCATTTCGAGTTCACCGACGGCTTGAACATGCTGACGCTGAACGCGCTCTACCGCTTCCAGGACCCTGCCCGCAACTGGACGCCCTATGTTGGCCTTGGCGCCGGTATCAACGTCCCGCATGTCGAAGTCACGCGCGCGTCTGGCCGCACCTTCGATTACGAATTCGGCGGCGCTTCGCTGCAGGCACAGGCCGGCGTCAGCTACCAGCTCTCCAAGCACTGGTCGACCTTTGTCGAATACAAGGGCAACTACAACTTCGTGAACGATGTTTCGATCGACAGCGGCGATACGCTGAAGACGAGGGTGTTCACCCACGCGCTCAACTTTGGCGTCTCGTTCAATTTCTGAAGCCGGGCAATTTCTGAAGCCGGGCTGGCTGAAGTTCGCGATCGATCCCCCAAGCCGGTTCAGGCCTGGGGGATAATGTGCTATGCTCCAGCACATGAGCTTTTCCTATTACAGATGCGACTGGATCCATCCGGAAAACGAGGAGCCGGTCATCGTCTATTACGAGGTCGACATCACAGGCGATGTCCCCCGGCTTATCGATGTGTTTGCCGATGGCCACCGACAATGCATGTCAGTCACCGATTTTACCGCATTGGGACATGAAATGCGGCGGATCACCAGTCTCGTCGAAGGCTCGTTCTACGATGGCATCGTTGGCTTGTCGGATGGCACCTTCTTCGAGGAAGGGCAGGATCGGATCAGCATGACGCAGATTGCCGCCGATAGGTTCGAGGTCGAATGGCAGGCTCACCGCCTGCCGACACCGGACAAGCTGCATTAGAGCCGGATGATTTCAGGTCGAATCGACCTGAAATCTGAATCCGTCTCTAAATCAAAAAGTTGGAGCGGGATGTCGCCCGAAAACCGCTCACACTTTTCGGCATCCCGCTCTAGAGCATTTCCAGGAAAAGTGCGTAGCGGTTTTCCGTCCGGAATGCGTTGGGAAATAAGAAGATAGAGCGTTTTCGCGATTCGAAGAAAAGCGAAAATGCTCTAGGCAGCCGTCGGCTGCAGGCCCTTCAACTTCGCCGGCATATCGCCGCCGTAGGCCCAATCCAGCAATTCCACCGTATGCAGGATCGGGATAGCCGTTCCCGTGGCAATCTGCGTGATGCAGCCGATATTGCCCGTCGCGATGATATCCGCCTTCGTCGCCTCGATGTTCCTGACCTTGCGCGCCTTCAGTTCGGCCGAAATCTCCGGCTGCATGATGTTGTAGGTGCCGGCGGAGCCGCAGCAGAGATGCCCTTCCGCCGGATCGCGCACCGTGAAGCCAGCGGCCTTCAAAAGCAGCTTCGGCGCCGTGGTGATCTTCTGCCCATGCTGCATGGAGCAGGCGGAATGATAGGCGACCGTGATGCCGCGCGGCATATGCGAGGGAAGGTCGAGACCGGCGAGATATTCGGTGATGTCCCTGGCAAGCGCCGACACCCTTGCCGCCTTTTCGGCATAGGCCGGATCGAGGCGCAGCATATGCCCGTAATCCTTGATCGTCGTGCCGCAGCCGGACGCGGTGATGATGATGGCGTCGAGCCCGCCGGCCTCGATCTCGCGCGTCCACACATCGACATTGGCGCGGGCGGCGGCAAGCGCCTGTTCCTCGCGCCCCATGTGGTGGACCAGCGAACCGCAGCAGACCTCGCCTTCCGGCACAGCGACCTCGACGCCGAGGCGCGTCAGCAGGCGGATGGTCGCCTCGTTGATCGCTGGGTCGAGCACCGGCTGGGCACAGCCCGTCAGGATCGCGACGCGACAGCGCCGCTCTGCCTGCGGCTCATGCCGGCCGGGCCTGGCAAAGAACGACGGCGCCGGGACGCGACGCGGCGCGAGATCAAGCATTGCTGCGAATGCTTTCAACGCCGGAACGCGCCTCAATAGGCCTTTGAACGGCCGGCCGAGGTTCGCGAGCTGAAGGGCCAGCCGGAAACGGCCGGGATAGGGCAGCACGGCCGCCAACACGTTGCGGGTCAGCCGGTCCATCAGTGGGCGCCGGTAGGTATTTTCGATATGGGCGCGGGCGTGATCGACCAGGTGCATATAGTCGACGCCGGAGGGACAGGTGGTCATGCAGGCAAGGCAGGAAAGACAGCGATCAATGTGCGTCACCACTTCGGCATCGGCTGCCCGGCCGTTTTCCAGCATATCCTTGATGAGATAGATGCGACCGCGCGGGCTGTCGAGCTCGTTGCCGAGCGTCACATAGGTGGGACAGGTGGCGGTGCAGAAGCCGCAATGCACGCATCTGCGCAGGATCGCCTCGGATTCGGCCACATGCGGATCGGCAAGCTGGGCAAGGGTGAAATTGGTTTGCATCAGGCTTTCCCTACTTTCGCGCCGAAGGATGGGTGATCGCCGGCTTGATCGGACAAGCCCCCCTCATCCGCCCTATCGGGCACCTTCTCCCCGAGGGGGAGAAGGGGTAAAGCAGCTTTTTCCGGGTCTCTTGCTACCAAGCCAAGAGTGGGATTGCAGCAAGAGAGGTCGTCCCCTCTCCCCCACGGGGAGAGGGCTAGGGTGAGGGGGTAACCTGCCAAAGATACCATCCGAATCACACCATCTTCCCCGGATTGAAAATCCCCGTCGGATCGAATTTTTCCTTCACGCGCGCGGAAAGCAGCGCAACCGCCTCGGGCTGTGGCTGGAAGGCGGCCGTCATCGCGCGGTGAGATGGGGTGGCGCGCATCAAAGTCGCATGGCCGCCGCCCAAGGTACGAATGTAGCGCCTGAGCATCTCGCCTTCCGGCTCCGCTTCCATGCGCATCCAGATAAGGCCGCCCTGCCAATCGTAATAGGCATCCACCCCCTCCTCCAGGCGGAGGGCTGCAACAAGCTGGTGGCCGATGCTAGGGGCGACCGAAACGCGCCAGATCGGGCGCATCGTGCCATCGGCATAGGGTTTCACATCGCAGATCTCTTGCCAGAGCCTGCGGCTGATATCCTCTTCGAGGCGTTTCACCGACCCGAGCCGGCCCATCGCCGCGGCCAGCTTCTCGGCCCTAGCCGAGACGGAACCGGGAAGGCCTTCGATACGCAGCACGGTCGCCTCTCCCTGCGGCAGCTTGCCGTCGATGAAGGACCACGCGACCGTCAAAGGCAAATGAGCTGCACCCGACATTTCGACAGGCAGCGCCATGGCCGCGCCCATCGCGTTGGCCGCCTCCGCATCGTTGAGGCCGGAAACGACGATCGTCGCCTCCGTCTTCGGCTTCGGCGGCACGCGGAAGGTCACCTCCGTCAGCAGGCCGAGTGTACCGTGCGAGCCGGCCATCAGCTTGACGAGATCGAGGCCGGTGACGTTCTTCATCACCCGCCCGCCGGCCTTGACGACCTCGCCCCTGCCGTTGACGAAGCGGATGCCGAGCAGGCTGTCGCGCGCGGCACCGCTGACGAAACGGCGCGGGCCGGAGACATTGGCCGCGAAAATCCCGCCGATGGTCGGCTCGCCTTGCGTCGCCATCAGCGGCCGGTGATCCATGGGCTCGAACGCCATCATCTGGCCGCCCTCGGCAAGGGCGGCTTCGATCTCGGAGACCAGCGTGCCGGCACGCGCGGTCATCACCATCTCGCCCGGATTATAGGCGACGATGCCGGCAAGATCGCGCGACGACAGCACCGCTTCGGAGACGACGGCATTGCCAAAGCCGGATCGCGTGTTGCCGCCGACGATCGCGAGAGCCGCGCCGCGCGCCGCATGATCGCTGATGATGGAGGCTGCCTCCTCCTCGGTCCTCGGATGAAACTCGGTCATGCGGCGTTGCGTCCGTCGAGCGGGAAGACTTTGGAAGGGTTGAGGATCCAGCCGGGATCGAAGGCCGCGCGGACCGACATCATCTGGGCAAGATCGACATCGGCATATTGGTGGCGCATCAGGTCGCGCTTCTCGATGCCGACGCCATGCTCGCCGGTAAGACAGCCGCCGGCATCGACGCAGAGCCGCAGGATGTCGTTACCGGCCGCCTCCGCCTTGGCGGCATCCTCGGGATCATTGGCATTGAAGAGGATCAGCGGGTGCATGTTGCCGTCGCCGGCATGGAAGACATTGGCGACCCGCAGGCCGTAGCCGTCGATGATCTCGGCCGTCTTCTTCAGCACATGGGAGAGCTGGCTGAGCGGCACGGTGCCGTCCATGCAGATATAATCGGCAATGCGGCCGGTGGCGCCGAAGGCCGATTTGCGGCCCTTCCAGATCAGGGCGGCCTCCGTCGCCGACTGGCATTCGCGTACCGTCTTGACCTGATGGGTCCGGGCGATGGCGACGATGTTGGCAAGCATGTCGTCCATTTCCGCTTCCGACCCCTCGACCTCGACGATCAGCAACGCTCCGACATCGAGCGGATAGCCCGCATGTGCAAAGGCCTCGCAGATTTCGATCGCAGGCTTGTCCATGAATTCGATAGCAACGGGAATGATGCCGGCGGCGATGACATCAGCCACGCAGGCACCCGCTTCCTCAGAGGTGTCGAAGCCGAACAGCACCGGCCGGGCGCCCTCCGGCTTGGCGATAAGCCGCACCGTCGCCTCGGTGACGATGCCGAGCTGGCCTTCCGAGCCGCATACGAGGCCGAGCAGATCATAACCCACCGCATCCAGCGCCTTGCCGCCGAGATCGATGACGGTGCCGTCGGTCAGCACCAGCTTGACGCCGAGCAGATTGTTGGTCGTGACGCCATATTTCAGGCAATGCGCGCCGCCGGAATTCATGGCGATATTGCCGCCGATGGTGCAGGCAAGCTGGGAACTCGGATCCGGCGCATAGAAGAAGCCATCGGCCGAGACGCTTTCGGAGACGTGCAGGTTCGTCACCCCCGCCTGCACGGTCGCGGCGCGATTAGCATAATCGATCTCGAGGATGCGGTTCATCTTGGAAAGACCGAGAACGACGGCATCCTCCTGCGGGATGGCGCCGCCGGAAAGCGAGGTGCCGGCGCCGCGCGGCACGACGGGAATGCCGTAGCGATGGCAGTATTTCATGACGGCTGCGACTTCCGCCGTCGAGCGCGGCAAGGCGACAGCGAGCGGCACACGGCGGTAGGAAATGAAGGCATCGGTTTCGAAGGGCACCAGCTCGCGCGGCTCATGGATCAGACATTCCGGCGCCAAAAGATCGGTGAGATCGGCGACGATCGCGCTGCGGCGAGCCAGAACGTCCGCACGCGGCTCCAGAAATGAAATGGCCTCGGCCATGCCGTCCTCCTCCTGCATCCGATGTCGGACGCAGCCTCCTTTTAGAGCATGATGCCGAAAAGTGTGATCGGTTTTCGGACAACATCATGCTCTATTTCTTTGATTCTAGAGCGGATCAGATTTTAGGTCGAACAGACCTAAAGTCATCCGGCTCTAGAGCATTACAGGCTTAGCGCTTTCCCAAGTTTGGAGCAAATGATAAGCATTTATTCCAAAACGGGAAATAATCGTGCATGACCAATTTAGGAGATCTCGAAATCTTCGCCAGCGTCGTCGCGACCGGCAGCATGTCGCTGACCGGCCGCGCGCTCGGTTTTTCGCCGGCGGTGATTTCCAAGCGCATCAAGCGCCTCGAAGACAGGCTCGGCACCCGGCTTCTGCAGCGCACGACGCGGCAGATTTCGCTGACGGAGGCGGGCCAGGGCTTCTACGACCGCGTGCTTGCCATTCTTGCCGGGCTGGAAGAGGCGGAAGCCTATATTGCCGGGCGCTCCTCGCAGATGCACGGCACGCTGAAGATCTCCGCCCCGACATCCTTCGGCCGGCTGCACATCGCGCCGCATCTGAAATCCTTCATGCAGGCCCATCCGGACCTCGCGATCAACCTGGTGCTGAGCGACGAATTCGTCGATATCGTCGGCGGCGGCTTCGATCTTGCCATCCGCATTGCCGAGCTCACGGATTCCAGCCTCGTCGCCCGCAGGCTTGCGCCGGTGCGCCGCGTGCTCTGCGCCTCACCTGCCTATATCGATGCCCATGGCATGCCCGAGGATATCGAGGACCTGCGCCGCCACACCTGCCTGCCGGCGCATAATCACGATCCTTGGCGGCTTGACGGCCCGCAAGGCAGCCTGACCTTCAGGCCGGAGGGCAGGCTGATCACCAATTCCAGCGAGGTCATCCGCGAAGCCGTTATCGCCGGTCTCGGCATTGCCTTGCGCTCGACCTGGGATGTCGGCCCGGAGCTGCGTAGCGGCCGTCTCGTTCAGGTCCTGCCGGCCTATGAGGGCTCGCACAATGTCACGCTTTCGGCCGTTTACCCCAGCCGACAGTTCCTGCCGGCGAAAGTGCGCGTCTTCATCGATTTTCTTGCGGAACTTTATGGGCCCCTTCCCTATTGGGAGCGATGAGAACCCTTTCGAGGATCGAGGAGATCATCATGTCCGCGCCTGAGATCATTCGTTCCGATATGGCCTCCACCCGGAAGACACGCTTCACCGTGGCTCTCGGCGATATTACCAGGCTTCCGGTCGATGCCATCGTCAATGCGGCCAACAGCAGCCTGCTCGGCGGCGGTGGGGTCGATGGCGCAATCCATCGCGCCGCCGGGCCGGAACTCCTCGCCGAATGTCGGAGGCTGAACGGCTGCAAAACCGGGCAAGCGAAGATCACCATGGGATATCGCCTGCCGGCAAGGCATGTGATCCACACCGTCGGTCCCGTCTGGAACGGCGGCGATCATGACGAGGAAGAGCTTCTCGCCGGCTGTTATCGCAGCAGTCTCGGCCTTGCCCGGGAACGTGGGCTCAAGACCATTGCCTTCCCCGCCATCTCCACGGGCGTCTATCGCTTTCCTGCCGAAACCGCGGCAGGGATCGCAATCCGCGCCACCCTTGAAGAAAGCAAGGATGGCGCCTTTGACGAGATCATTTTCTGCTGCTTCGGCGACGACATGGCAGCCCTCTACGACCGTTTGCTGCCGCAAGCGCTTGATAGAACCTGAGCCTTACCGCGCCAGATCGAGATAGGCGGAGGCGACCAACGCATCGATATCAGTGGGAACGGGGATGACGCAGGCTTCGCCGCCGAGGCCGCCCTTGGCGACCCGTTCCAGGCAACGCGCCTGCAGCGCAAAGCCGAGATCCATGGATTCGATGGTATTGCCCAGCGGCCGCGGGCCGGCCAGATTGGCCATGTGACCACCGCCGAGAACATGGAAGGCGCGGCCGTCGCGCATGCGGACCGTCTCGATTTGCTCGGCCGCGTAGCGATCGATACGAGCGACGTCGGAACTATCGCGGAAGCCTTCGACATCGATCTCATGCGGGAAGTGACCGCCATTCATCAGGATCGCGCCGTCCTTGATCAAAGGCAGATCGGCCACCGTGATGACGTCTGGATAGCCTGTCACGGTAATCAGGATATCGGCGGAGCGGATCGCCGCCTCGCGCAACGGCGTCGAAAAGCCGTCGAGATGCGCCTCAAGCGTCGTGACCGGATCGATATCGACGACGCTGACCGTGGAAAAGGCGTTGCGGAAGCAGGCCGCCGTGCCCTTGCCGCAGGCGCCATAGCCGAAGACGGTGACGCGTTTGCCATTGGTGGAGCGATTGGTGAAGCGCAGATAGCTCTCGAACAGGCTTTGTCCCACGGCATGCCGGTTTTCGGCAAATTGCTTGATCGGGCTGTCGTTGATGACCAGGATCGGCATATTGAGCCTGTCGCGCATCGGCATGAGCCGGGTGCGGCCGGATGTGGTTTCCTCCGTGCCGCCGAGAAGATTGGCATAAGGCCGCTCGGCGGCACGGGCGAAGAGATCGCCACCATTGTCGAGCAGTAGATCCGGCTTTTCCGCCAGGATCGCATCGAGGCTTGCGCCGTGCTCCTCGGCATCGCGGGTCTGCGTTGCGAAGACCTTAATCCCTTGGGCGCGGAGATAGTCGACCGTTTCGGGCTGCGTGCTGTTGAGATTGCCGGTGCAGACGAGGCCCGCGCCGCCGGCACGCAACGTCATCAGCAGCGCAACCGTTTTCGGCTCCAGATGGATGCTCGTGCCGATGGTCAGGCCGGCAAAGGGCCTGGTGTCGCGAAATTCCGCCGCCGTAGCAGCCAGCAATCGGCAGCCCTGAGCGACCCAATCGATGCGGGAAAGAGATGAAGACCGATCCATGTTGCGCTCCTGCCGGCTGGTTCCATATGGCGATCTGGCATGGCTAGGCGTTGGCTGTCGATGGACATTGCAATGCTCCGCATGGCAGAAAATCTGCCATGTAGACCCCGATCGAACAGATGCCTTGCTAAACCTCTTCGGCCCCTGCCCTGCTCAGCCAATCGGCCAGCCGGACGAGGGCCGGATCCTTCACATCGCTGCTGCGTATGCTGAGGCTGTAGCCGGCCGGTCTTCGAATGAAGCCGTACGGTGCCACCAATGTGCCGCGATCGATATCGTCACCGACAGCCGTGCGCGGCGCGATGGCAACGCCAAGCCCGGAACGGGCGGCTCCGATCGCAAGCAGCAGATCCTCGAATTCGCGATTGCCGGCGAAGCGGAGGGGAGCATGACCGCTTTCGGCAAACCAATCCTCCCACAGGCTCGGAGCGGAACGGCTTGCGAGCGCGACGGCACCGGCGAGCGCCGGGACATCGGCCGAAAGACCAAGGTGATCGGCGAGTTCCGGCGTTGCGACCGGCCCGAATTCATCCTCCATGAAGCGGATCGCGGTGATATCACGCGTCGGCCTATATTCGCCGCCCATGATGACGGCCTCGAGATCGGGGCGCTTGGCCAGAGGTTCCACCGTTGCCATCGGAACGATGTCCATATCGATGTCCTGAAGCGCTGCCTGCATGCCAGCGGCGCGCGGCATCAGCCACCAGAGTGCGAAAGCCGAGGGAACGCCGAGGCGGATGGAACGCCTGCCTTCGATCGAAAGGTCTGCCGAAGCCCGTGCGAGGATGCCGAGGGCAACGCCGACCGAATCGGCGAACGCCTTGCCCTTCGCCGTCAGCACCAACCTGCCATTCTCCCGATCGAACAGGGCCATGCCAAAATGGGTTTCCAGCAGATTCAACTGCTGCCTGACGGCGCCGCGCACGACCCCAAGCTCGTCGGCTGCCTTCAGAATGCTGCCGCGCCGCGCCACTGCGTCGAAAGCGCGCAATGCATTCAGAGGTGGCAGGCGCCGGGGTGGTCGTTCTGACATGACAAGAATTTATCTTTTTTCCCAGTATGATAGCGGCGACATTCAAGCAACTGCGCCATCTGCGGCATAAAAATGCTGCTCAATGTCGTTTTCAGCACAATGGCTGGCGAATATCAGAGGACAAATCTTTTGTTTTCTATCTACGCAACACTGAATAAATTTGTGGGGAAATACCATATACCGCCATATGTAGCACAATTTTTTCCACACGATGCTATGATGCAACCTAAGCTTCACTCCAACACCAAAAGGTGATCCGACAATTGGCCTTTCTCAACCGCATAGCCAATGATGTGCAACTTATGTTTCGGCGCCCGCCGCGACAACAATATGCTGCGCTCTGCTATCGATTGAAGAAGAAAACGGGTGATCTCGAAGTGTTGCTGCTGACCAGCCGCGATACCGGCCGCTGGGTCATTCCCAAGGGCTGGCCGATGCCGGGCAAGCTTTCCCATGAGGTCGCCGCCCGCGAAGCCTATGAAGAGGCCGGCGTGCGCGGCACGGTGGAGACGGAGCCGCTCGGCTCGTTCGGTTATGACAAGGTGCTGAGGGACGGCATTCAGGTGCCGTGTCGCGTGCAGGTCTATGCGCTCGAAGTCAGCGAACTCGCCAAGCAATTCAAGGAAAAGGGCGAGCGTTCCCTGGAGTGGGTCTCCTGCGAAGTAGCGGCCGAACGCGTGCGCGAACCGGAGCTGCGCGATCTCATTGTCGCCTTCGCACAGCGGATGACGGCGGCTCGTGCCGCAATCCAGGCGAAATAAGCCACATTAGTCACAAAAAACTGTGCCAGTGTGCATGGCGGATATTGCGCGCCTCATCGGCCAGCGCAATACGAGAGTTTTGATCCAGAGAATTGCATGCCCGACCGACCGGCCACACCAATAAAAAGGACGCTCGACAAGGACCTCGACAAATTCACCTATGTCGAGGACGCGAGCCATCACGTCGCGAGGCGCCTTGTGGCGCCGGGTATCGGCCTGATCTTTCTCGGCCTCGCCATGGTCTTCGCCGGAATTTACGTGCTCGACCAGCCGCGTGCGACGCTGATCTTTGCCGCCGTCGGTCTCGCCGGCTACATGGCCATGAACATCGGCGCGAAGGACGTCGCCAACAATGTCGGCGCGGCGGTCGGCGCGCGCGCGATCACCATGACGCAGGCGCTCGTCATGGCGGCCATTTTCGAAATCCTCGGTGCGACGATTGCCGGCGGCCCGGTCATCAACACGATCTCGGCGCATATCGTCGACACCAACCGCATCATCAGCATCGGTAAGCTTGCCTGGCTGATGATGGCGGCGCTGCTCGCCGCGGCACTCTGGATCAACTTCGCAACCTGGCTGAAAGCGCCCGTTTCGACCACGCATACGATCGTAGGCGCCGTCGTCGGCGCCGGAGCCGCGGCCGTTGGTCCGGAATTGGTAAACTGGAACCTTCTCGCGGCGATCTCCGCCGGCTGGGTCGTGACGCCCTTCCTTGGCGGCGCCATCGCGGCCGGCATCCTGCTCTTCATCGAGAGCTTCATCGTCTATCGCGACGACAAGATCGCCGCCGCCAGATACTGGATCCCCATTCTGATCGGCTTGATGGCCGGCTCGTTTTCGGCCTATCTCATCGTCCAGCTCGAGCCTAGCAATGCCATCCCGAACGTGCTTAACCTCGCGATCGGCATTATCGTCGGCATGATCGCCTGGCTGGCCGCGCGGCCGCTGGTGGCTGCGCAATCCGTCGGGCTCGAAAGCAAGAACAGCTCGCTGCGCAAGCTTTTCCGCCTGCCGCTGATCTGCTCGGCGGCGCTGATGTCCTTTGCGCATGGCGCCAACGATGTCGCCAATGCCATCGGACCGCTGTCGGCGATCGTTCGCGATATCGGTCTCGGCGGCTCGCTCGGCGTGGTTGCCGAAACGACCACGCAGACGGCGCCCTTCTGGGTGGTCATGATCGGCGGCTGCGGCATTTCCGTCGGCGTGCTGCTTTACGGCCCGCGACTCATTCGCCTTCTCGGCGAGCAGATCACCAAGCTCAATCCGATGCGGGCCTATTGCGTTGCTGTATCCGCGGCGCTAACCGTCATCGTTGCGGCTTGGTTCGGTTTCCCGGTGAGCTCGACCCACATTACCGTCGGCGCGGTTTTCGGGGTCGGCTTCTTTCGCGAGTGGTCCACCGTCCGCTCCAAGCGGCGTTTTGACTATATGCGCAAAAAGGCCGAAGCCGCGGGCATTCCCTGGCTGGAGCCGGAAATCGCGGATGAGCGCAATCCCGACGAGGTTCATCGCCGGCGTCTGGTGCGCCGTTCGCATTTCATGACCATCATCGCCGCCTGGGCGATCACCGTGCCGGTCGCGGCCCTGCTTGCCGCCGTCGTATATTGGGTTATGGTCGCGCTCTTCATTTAGAGCGGTTCGGCTTCTCACCGGATCTGCGAACCGCTCCATCTCATTGTTCTAAGTCATTCCGGGGGTAATCCATGCGCGCCAATTTCCGCATGCAGCGGCTGTTCGTGACCGCAGATATCAAGGC
>NZ_JBNDIC010000055.1:0-36662 GCF_056755475.1 Rhizobium sp. KNZ2-6A
CCGCGAGATCGAAGAGGAAATCGGCTGCACGGCCACCGTCGGCCCCTTGCGCTTCATCATCGAAAACTTCTTCGAACGGTCCCGGTAGGGACGATAGTTACCCATCGCCCCCGCTCAGTTCCGTACGTGCGGCACTACCGCATACGGCTCTTATCGGCTGTCGTGACGGTAACCCGAGCATCAGGATGCGGATGCATCAGCCGGCACGGTGGCAGGTATTTGCGGACGAGCCTTTGGAAACGATCCCAAGACAAGCGGTGTCGCTGGCTTCGGCGCATCAAGGCGTGTCGCCAAGCTCGACCAACTTCCCAGCGGAACCCTCCCAATCGTCGCAGATTGTCAGGCACCGCATGGTAGTTAAAATACCCCTGTAGCACTTGCCGTAACCATCATCGATGAACACAAGTCGGACAGGATCGAGATCGAGCTGACCGTCGAACCAGTCGCGACGACGCCTCAACAGGTCGGGACGTTCCTGCTCCAATGCATGTGCGGTCTTTTTTGAAAGTCCATCCGCGCTTGCGCAGCCATACATCGAGGGCGCTGCGGCCGATGGAAACGGCCTTCTCTTCGGCCAGCCGCAGAACCATTTCGTTCAGTGTGATGTCCTTTTCTTCTTTGATCATGCCAACGATAAAGTCGCCATGAGCATCCAGACGAGAACCGCCACGTCGTCCCTATTTAGCAGGCGTCATCTGGCCTTGCCGTGCGCTGGCTATCCAAGCGATGGCCGTTGAGATTCCAATTCTGAACCGGGCGGCCGCTGCGCGTGCCGACATGCCATCACGAGACGCCGCCAAAACACGGCTGCGAAGATCATCCGAAAAAGGTCGCGCCATTCTGCCCGGCCTCCTCTCCAGCCAGCATCTTGAATCACAAAACAGCCAAGAACGGAATCTGGAGGGTTATTTGAGGTCGCATGGACGGTGCGGCGACTTCGGGCGACCTCATGTAAGCCGGATTGAACTAAGACGCGGGTTGTTTGACCTGCTATGGGGAATTGAGAGCCAACCCGCCGGAGATGAAGGACGCTGTATCTCGTCCCGACTGCTTTGCGGGCGGCACTGAGCCGGGAATGATGCTTTCCGTTGCGGTTTGCCGAGGACTTTGCGGACTTCGCTGCGATATTGGAAGGGATCCGCAGCCTTTTGAGCTTGCTGCGGTCGAGCGATATTGCTCGCCGAAGACGCGCTGAACGACTGGGACTATTCTGAGAGGCTGATTGTCGGGCATCATGATGTATCGCACCGGAAGGATGATGGTCGCGGTGGTGCGACAGGCGCTAGGGTGACGCCAGTTCGACGCATGGGCCGCCGGCAGTCGGGGCATGCGTGGGAATTTGCCTGCTGCGATTTGGTCGAATGAGATTGCCCGCTTGTTGGTGTTGGTTGGCCGAGGAGGCTCCTGCAGAGGCTGATACGATCACGCCGGCGGCAGTTGGCGAGAAAGCCGAAGTGGCGCATGCGGTGAAAGCCGTCTGGAAGGACATGCAGGAGAAAGCGCCGCATGAATTCGTGCGGATGAAGGCGCATGATCTTCTCACGGTCACGGCCGTTGCCACGATAATCCTTCCATCGGAAGGCGACATGGTCGCCATCGGCATGAACGATGCGGCTGTTTGCGATAGCAACGCGATGGGTGTATCGGCCAAGATAGGCGAGCACTTGACCCGGTCCGCCGAATGGCGGCTTGGAATAGACGACCCATTCGATGCTGCGGGTGCGGGTAAGATAGCTGGTGAACGTGTTGCTGTCGTTGAGATGAGTGAGTTCGTTGAAGAATTGCAGCTCACCCTGGGTGAAGGCTCCCGCCAGAGCAATCAGAAAGAGCCGCCGAAACAGCCGTGACAGCACGCGAACGGGTAGAAAAAAGCCCGATCGGCAATTGATCCACCTTGTTCTGTCCGGTGAGAGACCTCCACCCGGTACGACGCAGTGGACGTGCGGATGGTGGGTCATCGCCTGGCCCCAGGTGTGGAGTACGGCGGTGACACCAATCTCTGCGCCCAGCCATTTGGGATTGGCGGCAATGGTCTGCAGGGTCTCGGCCGAGATCCGCATCAACAATCCATAGACAACCGCCTTGTTCTGGAAGGCGATCTCGGCGACGTCACGTGGTAGCGTAAAGACCACATGGAAATAGGGAACCGGCAAGAGATCGGCGATGCGTGCGTCGACCCACTCCTTGCGAGCAGCCCCCTGACACTTCGGGCAGTGGCGATTACGGCAGGAATTATAGGAGATGCGCGTCTTGCCGCAGTCATCGCAGGCATCGACATGGCCGCCAAGCCTGGGTGTCCGGCAAGCTTCTATCGCTCCCATGACACGTTGTTCGCCGCGGCCAAGATGACCGGCGTTCTCTTGCCTGTAAGGGCCCCCATGTCGCCGAAAGATGTCAGCAACCTCGAAGGTGGGACGCACCCGATTACGGTTCCGGCGGCGTCACCTCAAGTTGCAAACGATCAAGTGGGCTGGCTGTCGATCGGATCGTGTCGGTGGAAACCTGCGTGTAGTGTGCCGTGCTCGACAGATGGGCATGACCGAGCAGGACCTGGATGATCCGGATATCGGTTCCATTCTCCAGCAGGTGCGTGGCAAAGGAGTGCCGCAACGTATGAACGGTGACGCGCTTTGCAAGGCCGGCCGCGGCAACCGCCGACCGACAGGCAGCATTCAAAACTGTCGGCTCGATCGGCTTGTCAGCATCACGCCCTGGAAAAAGGAACACTGTGGGACGTGACAGGCGCCAATAGCGACGCAGGACCCCGAGGAGTTCGTTTGAAAGCATGACGTACCGGGCTTTTGCACCTTTGCCATGGCGGACATGGATCACCATCCGGGAGCTGTCGATATCTTCGACCTCCAGTCCACAGACCTCGCCGATCCTAAGACCTGCGGCATAAGCCGTGGTCAGCGCAACGCGCGCCTTCAGGCTGGAGACCACCTCCAGAAATTGCGCCACCTCGTCCGCCGACAGAACAATGGGGAGCTTGCGTGGTTCGCGCGCATAGGGGATCCGATCCGGGATATCGTCCTGACCAAGCGTGATCCCATAGAAAAATCGAAGAGCACACACGATCTGGTTTAACGATGCCCACGATATCCCAGTTGACACGAGGTGAACCTGGAAGGTGTGGATCTCGGCAGGACCGAGCCGATCGGGCGATCGGCCGAAATAGCGGCTGAACTTCTGGACTGCATTAATATAGGATCGCTGGGTCGCCGGAGATAGATTGCGGATCGTCATGTCCTCAATCATCCGGCGGCGAAGAGGGCTCATCTCAGCCATCGGGGCCTCCTGTCTGAAGGGTGGGTTGCAACACAACCATCCTCTCAGTCAGGACGCTCTCCTCAAAGGCCGCCGCAAGTCGCCGCGATCAGCGGCTTAGTTCAATCCTCAATCCGATTCCGCGTTCAATGGACGTGCTCTAGGTGCCGGAGGTCATTCGCACCATGGATCGACGACGATCACACCGGTACCATCGAAATCTTGAACATTCCGTGTGACCACAGTTAAACCGTGAACCAGCGCAGTCGCCGCTATCAAGGCATCGGCTTCGTTGCGGCGATCTGGAATGTGTAAGTGGGCACAACGCGTTGCTATTGCGTCATCAATTGACAGAACTCGCTCTGCAAACTCTGGGCGGACACGACTGTCCATCCATGACCGCAGGCGAAAACCTTGGGACGCGTCTCGGCGCAGGATGCTTAATATCCCGCGTTCAAGTTCCAGAATGGTAATGGCGGAAATGAATAGGCCACTGGGATCTTGAGCGCCTATCCACTTCGTCACATTGGGATCAGCTTTACCGTCGCCGACTTTACGCAGCTCGGAGACGACGTTTGTATCCAGCAGATACTTCAAGACAGATCGACTCCGCGAGGTGCAATTTCGGCTCGGGGTGGATCGAACTCGATGGCTGACAAACCGGGCATTGAAAGAGCGTCGACAAGATTGCGGCGCGTGCCGGTCAAGCGCTCGAACTCGCTGTAGGTCATCAACACATGGGACGGCTTTCCGCGATCTGTGATAATGACAGGCCCTTTATTGGCAGCCTTCTTTGCCCTACTTACGTCGTGGTTCAACTCCCGGCTAGATAAACTCGTAATGGCCATAGCAGCCTCCATGTAGGAACATGCCTACATATAGGTTATTGTTTGCTGCGAAGCAATGCCCGCCTTGACTGGAATCGAACTCACAGCCCCACAGTTGCTAGGATTAGTCTATTGCGAAATAGCCGTCGTGGCGCAAACCAATGAGAGCAATAGTTTACATTCCTGCCGTTGGATGTGCGACGCTTAGTTCTTAGCCAACATGGGCAAGATCAGACCCGGCATCGTCATGTCTGGATTACACTATATCGGTGACAAAGTCGTCGCGGCTTCGTCGGACCTTCTTCAGATGCAAGAGCCAATCGCCCTCTGGCGCTCGATATCCAATCGATAGCATGACGACGCTGCGCAGTCCCTTCGATTGCAAGTCCAGTATCTCATCAACCGCGGCCGGGTCAAAGCCTTCCATGGGTGTCGAATCCACCTGTTCGAATGCCGCCGCGATGACGGCGACGCCGAGGCCGATATAGGCCTGCCGGGCGGCCGCTTGGTGATTGGTCTCTGTTCCCTGGGCGGCAACGATCCCCAGCAGCTTCTGACGATAGGCTTCCCAGCCGTCGTTTTTGAAGCCTCGAATCTCGTTGGTGAGGTCGAACATCATGTTGACACGATCAGCCGTGATGTCGTCCCAGGCAGCAAAAACCAGCAGATGCGAGCAGTCGGTGATTTGCGCCTGATCCCAGGCCGCGGCCCGTATCCTCGCGCGGATTTCGGGGTTGCTTATAACAATTAGCTCGAAGGGCTGTAGCCCGCTTGACGTGGGTGCTAGCCGCACGGCCTCAACAATGCGCAAGAGCGCGTCGGGGGTGACGCTCCTGCTCGGGTCGTACTTTTTAGTCGCATAGCGCCATTCCAAACATTCATTGACAGTCGTCATCGCATTTTTCCTCTTTCGTCTCGCGTCCGGACGGCGACCGTGTCGCTGCCGTGTCGAAACAGCGATAGCCTCACTGAGGAGCTAGGAAAATTAGGGTTTGCCGCACTATAATGCTGCAAGGAATGCAGCAATCCTGCCTCTGTAAGGCAATCTGAAAGCGACCCGTAATCATGCATCTGGAACAAGCGCGGGCGGACGAACTTGCGGCACTCGTGGCTGTCGCGCGAGAAGGTTCGTTCGTCGCGGCAGCTTCCGTGCTCCGGCGACACCCGACCATCGTGTCCAAACGTATCGCTGCGCTGGAGCGACGCCTCGGCGTGCGTCTGCTCGAAAGGACGACGCGCCAGGTTCGACTGACGCAAGCCGGAGCTCGGCTCGCCGAACGCATTCAGAGTGCGACCACTGCCATTCTCGAGGCCGAGCAGGAGGCGGCGGCCGGCGGCATCGAGCTCCGCGGTCGGTTGCGCTTAGCCTTCCCGGCGGCGATGGGACGGCAATGGCTGGCCCCCGCGATGCCGGCTTTTGCTCGCCGATATCCAGGTCTTGATATCGAGGTCGACTATGCCGAGCGGCACGTCGATCTCATCGGTGAAGGATTTGACGCAGCGATACGTCTTGGCACGCTGGGTGACAGCCGTCTTGTTTCACGCAAGCTCGGCGATCACCGGATCGTTCTCGGCGCATCACCGGATTATCTCGATCGGCACGGGATTCCAGCCTCTCCGCGCGCGCTCATGGATCACAACCTCCTTCGGTATACCGGGCCTGTGTTGGTGCCGGAGTGGCGAATGCGGAAGGGCTCTCTGCGCGAGACAATCCTGCCTTCCGGCAGCTTCCGCTCGAACGACATCGACACGCTGATCGAAGCGGCACGCCAGGGGATCGGTATCATCAGCTTCGGCGAGTGGTCCATGGCCCGCGACTTCGCTGCGGGGACGCTGGTCCGCCTCCTACCCGAGTGGCAGTTCGAGATCGATGGCGGGATCCATCTTGTCCGTCCGTCCGCGAAGTTTACGCCCGCACGAACCGAAGCGTTTATGCGGTGGATCACGACGCTATTCGGTGGCGGGCTTCCCTGGGAGAATCAGAATATCCGCAATGAAGTCCGGATTCCGGCCTGCTGAGAGGGCGGACTGCCAAGTGATTCCGCACCTTTTCCGTTTCGGGAAGACCCGGCTTTACGGGGCAGCGCTCCTTCACCGCCATGGAGGCTTCGAGGTTGTGCTGGATATCGAGATGATAACTGACAACTTCCACCAGGTCGGTCATGTCCAGACCCTCCGGCCGCAGAACCTCCGCTGTTCGTTGAAGCGCCAGTGCGATTTGCTCGGTGACGGTGGCGCCGATCTTTCCATTGGGCTCCGTCCCTTAATCTGGCCGGCGACGGAGGTCATCGCCGGAGAGACCCGCGCCGCCATCATGCTGCGAATCCGCGCCGGCGACGCGGAGGTCACCGGCGTCGATGATTTGACGGTGGATGCCGACGGCCGGATCGCGAGAATGTCCATCCAGTGGCGCCCTCTGGAGAAGATCGTCGCGATCCAGCAAAGGCTCGCTCCGCTGGTTGGCATGCCGAAGCTCCGGTCTCGTTCAGATTTAGACGTCTCTGACCTGGCAGGCTTCAGGTCAGTTCGCCTCGGCCCAGGCGACCGCGTCGGCGCCGGCGGGGATTCGCACGGGGCTGGAGGGATCGTTCACCGCGCGCCATACGGCTTCGGCGACATCCTGCGGATGGGTGACCGGGCCCGATTCGCTGAACCTGGCCATGAAGCCCCCGACGAGCTCGGCATAGGCCTCGTGGTCGAAACCCTGCATGCGGGAGCTGCCATTCTCGGCGAACTGAGTCTCGGGCGCACGGCCAGGAATCACGAGGTGCGCGCGCACGCCGAACTGTCCCACTTCCAGCGCCATCGACTCGGTGAACGCGTTCACCGCCGCCTTGCTCGCCGTATAGGCAGCGATCAGCGGCAGCGCCCGAAGCGTCACGGATGAAGTCACGTTGACAACGACGCCGGCCCGACGTTCCCTGAACTGCGGCAGCACCGCCTGTGTCATCGCCATCGTGCCGAAGGTGTTGGTCTCGAAGACCTCGTGGATCGTCGCCCTCGGGGTGACCTCGAACGCCGCGGCCGCGCCAAAGCCGGCATTGTTGACGAGAGCGTCGATCGGCCCAGCGGCTTCGACGGCCTCGCCGATGCTTTGCGCATCGGTGACATCGAGGGCGAGCACGCGCAGGTGCTCGGAGCTGGACAATACGTCCCCGCGCGGCGTGCGCATCGTTGCGACAACCTTCCAGTCGCGCTCCAGGAAGTATTTCGCGGTCTCGAGGCCGAAACCGGATGAACATCCGGTGATCAATATGGTTTTCATGGGGGACTCTCGCGGGTGGTTCAACAACGCCACGACGATAGACCGCCGACGCCGGACCTTCTATAATCGGAGGTCCAGAAAATGTTAGCGAAAGTCCGGATATGATCGATCCACTGGCTGAGGTCGTCACACTGCTTCAGCCGAGCGCCCGCTATTCGAAGTTCGTCACCGGCGCCGGGCCTTGGCACATCCGCCGCTCGGACGCCGGAGAGCCATTCTATTGCGTCGTTCTGGAGGGTGCTTGCCGCCTGGTGATCGACGGACGCGCGCCGATCGAACTCCGCTCGGGAGATTTCATCCTGGTGCCTCAGGCTTACGGCGTCGCGATGTCCAGCATCGCGCCCTTGCCGGCCGACGCCCCCGAAAGCATGCCGGTAGCGGTGGCATCTGGCGAATTCCGGATCGGCAATCGGGACAGTCCGGCCGATCTGAGAATGCTCGTCGGCCATTGCAGCTTCGGATCCCCCGATGCCAACCTGCTGGTGTCGCTGCTTCCGCAGATCGTTCATGTGCGTGGCGAGCCTCGTCTCGCCACCCTCGTCCAGCTCGTCCGAGACGAGTTCCGCGACCGCCGTCCGGCACGCGACGTCATCCTCGCTCACCTGCTTGAAGTGCTTCTTATCGAAGCGCTTCGCTCGACGGCTGCGATACCCGCCTCGCCTGGTCTCGTACGCGGGCTCGCTGACGAACGTCTCGCGGTGACGCTACGCCGGATGCACGAAAGCCCGACCGAGGCGTGGACGGTCGCGCAATTGGCGAAGGAGGCAGCACTTTCCCGTTCGGCTTTCTTCGAGCGTTTCAGTCGCGCCGTCGGCCTGGCGCCCATGGCCTATCTGCTGAACTGGCGCATGGCCCTGGCCAAGAACATGCTCCGCCGGAGCGAGGCCGGCATCGCCGAGATCGCCGAACGCGTCGGCTACGGCTCGGCGAGCGCCTTCAGCGTCGCCTTCACCCGCCATGTCGGGCTGCCGCCGGCGCGCTATGCGCGGCAGCAACCCCTTCCGGCGTCCTGACTGGCGCGGTCGGCCAAGAAGCTAAGCCCCGCTCTGGAGTGTTGTTGTCGGCGCATGAGCGCCGCCCGGCTTCAAGCGTTTCGCTTGACGCAGGCGCCCGCCAGGATGAAGTCGACCCCCGCGAGGAACTGTTGGCGGTCATCATGCTCGCCCAGCTGCGCCGCCACCCGCCGAAGAAATGGACGCGATTGAGGATCATCCTGAATCCAGCGCGCGGCTATGGCCTCCAGCCACGCCTTGCGATCCGTTCCGCCCGGAAGCGTGCGGGCGTTGGCCGCGCTCTGACCGGCCACGCCGAGGATGTAGTTCGTCAACGCTGAGGCGCAGTCGAATTGTGCATCCTCAGGAACACCAAGCGGCTGGAGCCATCCGCCGATGCGCTCGAAGATCTCTCCAACTCCGGAATGCCATGGTTCGCGGGAAAGATGAGCGCCGGCCCAGGGGTGAGCGTCGATGGCATCGAACACCGCGAGCGCGATGGCTCGGATCGCGGCCCTTGGCTCCCCTTCCTCGGCCACTTTCGCCAGCGCGCGGGCGAGGACATCTCCCGTCGCGGCGGCAAGCAGCTCGTTCCTGTTGGCGATATGCCAGTAGATCGCCCCGCTGCCCGTCGCCAAGTGTGTCGCCAGCGGCCGAAATGTTAGAGCGGCCTCCCCGCGCGCATCGAGAATCTCGATCGCCGCCTCAACAATCCGCGCCTTGGAAAGGGCGTCCGCACGCCGCGGGGTCTGATGGGCTCGTTTGGACATATATCCACCATGACATACCTGGAACGTCGTTCCAATCCCTGCTATGTGGAACAATGTTCCAATCATTCCGAGGCGCCGCCATGACCACTTCCGTTACCATTGTTGGTGCAGGCCTGGGCGGCCTGACCCTCGCCCGCGTGCTCTACGTCCACGGCATCGCTGCCACGGTCTATGAAGCGGAGCCCTCCGCGCATGCCCGCGCTCAAGGCGGCCAGCTCGACGTTCACGAACATGACGGTCAACGCGCACTCGCGGCCGCCGGCCTGACGGACGCGTTCCGCGCAATCGTTCACGACGGTGGCGATGCGACGCGTGCGCTCGACCGAAACGGCAATGTGCTGCTCGACCAGCCCGGAGACGGCAGGCGTCCGGAGGTGCTCCGGGGCGACCTGCGGCGGATCCTCATCGACTCCTTGCCTGCCGGGACGATCCGGTGGGGGCGGAAGCTGGCCGGAGCCAGGCCGCTTGGCGCCGGTCGTCACGAGCTCACGTTCACCGATGGCTCGGCTGTAGAGACTGGACTGCTCGTCGGCGCCGATGGCGCCTGGTCGAAGGTGCGCCCGCTGTTGTCGGACGCGGAGCCCGCCTATGTCGGCGTTTCCTACGTTGAGACCTACCTGCATGACGCTGATCGGCGGTTTCCCGCGACGGCTGCGGCGGTCGGGGCCGGCGGAATGTTCGCACTCGAACCAGGCAAGGGGATTACCGCGCACCGGGAGCCGGCAGGCGCACTCCACACCTATGTTCAACTGATGCGACCTGCGTCCTGGTTTGCGGATATCGACTTCAACGACGCCGAGACTGTGAAGGCGCGGATCGCCGCCGAATTCGCTGGATGGTCCTCAGCGCTCACCACGTTAATCACGGAAAGCGACACCGCACCCGTCCTGCGAACGATCAATGCGCTGCCAATCGGCCATCGATGGAATCGCATGGCCGGCGTGACGCTGCTTGGTGATGCCGCGCACCTGTCGCCGCCGGCCGGCGACGGCGCAAACCTGGCGATGCTTGATGGAGCCGAACTCGGCGAGGCCATAGCCGCTCGGCCCGGGGACATCGAGAAGGCGCTCACCGTTTATGAGGCGGCGATGTTTTCGCGCAGCGAGGTCGCGGCCGCGGGCGCACATCAAGTCCTGGACCTTTGCCTGGGCCCTCGCGCGCCGTTCAGTCTCATCGACTTTCTCACCGCCGAGCGATGAACGTCAGCTGTTGGGCGTGAAGACAATCTCGGGTTCAGGACGGTGCCTCCGATCCTGATGCTGGTCTTCCTCCTGTCGGCCGCCTGCAGATCTCTGTGCGCCGGCCCGCGAACCAGCCTCGCCCCCCAGAGAAGTGAGCTGGCGTTGCCGAGCGCGTCGGCTACGGCTCGGCGATTGCGTTCAGCGTCGCCCTGCACACGTCATGTTGCAGGAACCAGCCGCATTGGCTGCCCGCCCAGTTTATTCGCGAGTTTTTCCTGAATGAGCACCGCCGAGGGGAGCGGGCGCCACGCGACTTCGAAGAAATCGATCAGACCGTTTTCGTCCAGGTGAATATGTTCGTTTCCTTTGACCGTGATCCCGTCACACTCAATGGTGAAGAACACGGCGACGTCGCGACCAGAGGCAAACGTCAGGTTGACGTCGAGGCTGTCTATTGTGGCAAGCAGACCAGACAGGATTTCAACAACCGTCTCCTTCCCTTCGAAAGGATCCGGGAAAACAGGGCTTTGCAGTATGACGCTCTCAGACAGGTGCTCTGCGAGCTTCGTGGTTTCCTTGCCACTCATGGCCTTGAAGTAAGCTTCGACGTGATCGGCGTTCATTTCATCATCTCACACTGGTTGCATCGTTCTTCGCCCAAGTCGACTACCGGCAACTCTTGGAAGTTGACGAATGAGGACCCGGGGCATCGATGGGAGCATCGCGATTGTCACCGCGCGCTCGTTCACACCGCCAATATGAGCTTAGGAGGAAGCCACTGGTATCGGGGCGCTCGGCAGGATAGTGTTGACATTATGTCCACGCCCCTTGACGGTATGTCCCTATCCCAGCTCCGATGCTTCATTGCCGTGATCGATGCCGGATCATTCGTTGGCGCCGCCCGCCAACTGGCACTGACGACCTCCGGAGTTTCGAAAACGATTTCGCGGCTGGAGGCCGTTTACGGACTGCGTCTCCTGCATCGCTCAACCCACTCGATCTCACCGACTGACGCCGGTGAGCAGTTGATCGGACCTGCGCGCGACGTGCTGAACGGAGCCGCGAATATCGATGCCATCCTGACGCATGCGAGTAAGGGCGCCGCAGCGGGAAACGTCAGGATCGGCGCGTCTCCCGCCTTTGTTCGCCGCTGCCTCGTGCCACTTCTACCGGCATTCAAAGAACAGCATCCCGACATCGCTCTCGATTTGCGGGCCAGCGATGTGATCGTCGACCTTGCAGAAGTCGGGCTGGACCTTGCGATCCGCAGCGGGCGGCTTGACGGGTTGCCTGGCCACGTTCGTCTGCCGTGGTTCGAATTTGATTGGGTCGTATGCGCGTCGCCTGGCTACATTGAGCGGTTTGGGACGCCTCGAACGCCATCCGATCTTGCCACACATGACCTGATCGGTTTCCGCAACACCCGCACCGGGCTGGTCGAGCACTGGCGGCTCCGCGCCGATAGTTTTCCGCGGTCGTCAACCTGGCATTTCATTACCGACGATGCCGAATCCGCTCTGTTGGCCGCGGAGAATGGCGTGGGAATTATGTGGGGGCCAAGGTGGCTGGCGGCCGATGTCCTCGCCTCGGGAACGGTCATCGAGGTGTTGCCGGACTGGCGCGGAAACAAAATGCCAATGTCCATCCTGCGACGTGAACAAAACCTGCTTCCAACCCGCGTGCGAGCAGTAATGGAGTTTCTCCACGATCAGGCGGCGGCCTTTGGTAAAGAGAAATAGGCGGTCGGTGTGTGTGCCGGGTGCTCAGCCAGCATCGGAACTCGCCTCGGCGAAGCTGGCGATCTGACGCCGCGAAAGCGACTGCGAGGCAAGAGCGATCTGCATACCGTCTACCCGAGCGATCTCTCCTACGGTCCGCGTTCACAGCCCAACCATCCCCATCCAGAACATGGAGCTGTTGCCGACATCGATATCGTATTTGCGAACGAACTCCAGCTTGCCGTCACTGCCAATGCGGAACACCGACAGCCCAGCCGCAACAACCTTTAAGCCGCCGCTGTCGCGCACGGTGACGGGCAGGTTGTGCTCGGCCACAAGTATCCGGCCGCTCGGGTCGATGTGGAACGTGCGCGGATGGATCCCGCGCGACTCGATATGCTGCATGGGGGCGGGCTCGCCCGTCTTCTGGTCAATCGCGTAGGCCGCGATGCCATTTTCACCACCCTTGAATACTTGAGTGCCATTGAACTCTTCAGTTTGTTCGGCCCGGTTCGCCACGTAGAGAAATCTGCCATTTGGATGCACATGGATCGCGCCAGCGGCCTGGCGCGCGCCCCGCCTGCGGGGCTCGGCCAATGTGGTGGTTCTAAACAGCAATTCTGGCACCACCCTGCCGTCCTGCATGCGAAGGAGGCCGACTTGGTTCTGCGTCTCGATGGAGAGATAGATCCAGGGCTGCGTCGGATGAAAATCCAAGTGCCGCGGCCCGAAGTTCCGACCGCCGTCCGGAGCAATCGAGACTTCGTTGCTCAATCGTCCGCGCTCGTAGCTGAAGACCTTGATCGCCCCAGGCTCCTCGGCGTGGGTGGGCGTGCCTTCGTTGCCGCGGGTGACCAGGATGGCCAGGCTGTTGTCAGGGGTGACGCGCGCTTGGTGCGCGTAGATACCTGCGTCGATCGGATCGGCCTGGCGTATCTCCTCGCCCACCGTGAAGTCGCCGTTAACCCGATAGACACGAAAGCCGCTCGGCTTGTTGAAGGCGACCAGAATGTTCTCCGACGGAATGTCGGTGCTCAGGTGAATGGGCCGCGTAGGAAGAGCCACAGGAGTACCGTGCAGTGTCAGGGCGCCACTCTTTTCAATTCTAAGCGCTACCAGATGATGCGAATTCCCGGCCGCCGCTCCGTTGCCCGGTGGGGTGTTGCTGGTGGCAACGTACAGAAACTGCCCAGAGCGATGCGGCCAGGCATATTGTACGCTGTCCGGCAGCGTAATCGTGTCCCGTCTGGTGAGAGCAAATGCTTCGAGGTCGACCTCGTAACGGGTGAGGTCTCGACCGACATTCGCATAGAGCGCTACGGGGTGCCGTGCTCTTTCGCGCGCAGTTCCTGCCGTAGACGCGACGGGAGCCGCGATGGTTGCAGCGATAGCTGTCAAGACGGTTCTCCGGTCGATCATGGATGTTATACTCCTCTTCCCCTGATTGCGGGTCGGTTCACTCGTCGCGGATGACGAGTTTGAGCAGGAGGGCGACCACCGCCGACACTGCAAGAAATCCGGCCATGGCGAGCAGCCCAGCCTCGAAGGAGCCGGTCGCGTCCTTAAGCCAGCCCACGATGGTAGGTCCAAAGAACCCGCCGGTGGTGCCGACCGTATTGATGAAGGCGATGCCGCCAGCAGCGGCGGCACCCGTCAAGAACCGCGTGGGGATCGACCAGAAGATCGCCCGGGCAGCGGTAACGCCAACGAGGGCGATCACCAGGCCCAGCAGCGACAGGTCGAAGCGATCTGTCGCGATGGCGAGCAGAAAGCCTGCGACGGCAAGGAAGCAGCAGGTTGCGAGATTGGTGACCTTTTTGCCCGTGCGGTCGGCGAAGCGTGCCCACACGACCATCCCGACGCTGGCAACAAGATACGGCAGTGCCGAAATCCAGCCCACCTGCAGATTGGTGAACTCCTGCTGCTTCAGGATCTGCGGCAGCCAGATCTGAATGCCGTAGGAGCCGACGGTAAAGCCGAGATAGACGATGGTGCAAAGCCATACCCTGATGTCGCGGAGCGCCATCCCGAGCCGGCTGACCGCACGGTCGCGTTTTTCGCTATCGAGGCTGTCGATAACGATGCGCTTTTCCTCGGGTGTCAGCCATGTTGCATCCTGAGGGCGATCGGCAAGCAGCTTCAACAAGATCAGACCTATCAGGACGGCGGGCGCGCCCTCGATGATGAACAGCCACTGCCATCCAGCCAGACCAAAATGACTGTCCAGCCCCAACAGGGCGCCTCCGAGCGGCCCGCCGAGCACGGAGGACACCGGAATAGCCACCAAAAACCAGGACAGAATGCGGGCCCGATATTCGGCCGGAAACCAGGCAGAAAGGAAGAACGCAATCCCGGGGAAGAAGCCCGCTTCGGCGACTCCCAATGCAAAGCGCATGACATAGAAGCTCGTCGGGCCGGATACCAGACACATCGCACAGGACAGAAGCCCCCACGAGATCATGATCCGGGAAATCCAGATCCTCGCCCCGAACCGGTATAGTAGCATGTTGCTCGGCACTTCGAAGCCGCAGTAGCCGATGAACAGGATACCAGCACCCCAGCCGAACTGTGTCGCCGACAAGCCAATGTCGCGGTTCATCTGCAAGGCGGCGAAGGCGATATTGGTGCGATCGAGGAAGTTGAAGAGATAGCCCAGCGTCAGGACCGGCAGCATCCGCCAGATCACTTTGCGAAAAGCGGCGCGTCTCACGGGCTCGGCCTCATCAACCGGGCCGGCATGACTTGAATGCAGGACAGATACTTCGTTCACGGATGGCTCCTCCTCCGCGCCTCTTATTACCGAGGCATTTCACAATCGTGTCGAAAATGCTTGCCTTTATGCTTCTCCGTTCAGGGTAGGACAGGACCCTTGGCGAAGGCCTCAAGCGCTGCTATCAGAGACTGATCGAGGCTGACGCCGTCCTGCCGAGCACGGGCGAGATTCCTGTTTTCAATTTCACCGGGTACGAGGACCGGCGCATCCGGATCGGCGGGCGGCGTGGAATGCAGTATTTCCGAAAAATCGGTCATTCGACCCGATAGCCACTGCGCAGTTCCAAGCCGCTTCGTGTCAATCACAAGGAAATAATGACCCAGATTCTGAGGTTCTTCGGGGGAATCGACCCAGGATTTTACGTGAGTGAGATACGCGGCGCCCGAAAGCACCCCGGCGAGCAAGTCGACGACCAGCGCGAGGCCGTAACCCTTGTGACCGCCAATAGGCAGCAGAAAACCGTTCAATGCCTCGTTCGGATCGGTCGTGGGTCTGCCAGATCTGTCCGTCGCCCAGGTATCAGGAATCGACCGCCCCGCCTTTGCAGCGTTCCGGATCTTGGCCCGCGCCGCGACGCTGATCGCCATGTCCAGCATAATCGGATCTCCATCCGGATTGGGAAAGCCGAAGCCGCATGGGCTGTTGCCGAGACGCGCCTGGCGTCCGCCCCAAGGCGCAATAGTTGTGGTCGCGTTGCTGCCAATCAAGCTTGCAAACCCTGCCTGGGCGGCGATGTAGCTGTAGGGGGAAACCGGACCGAAATGGTTGCTGCCTCTAGCGAGCGCCAAGGCGACGCCGGTCGTGCTCGCGGCTTCCATCGCTGCCTCAAGCGCACGCATTCCAACCAACGGACCCACGCCATTGTAGCCGTCGACCCTAATCAAGGCAGGGCCTACGGTCTCTAACGTGATGGACGGACGCGGATTGATGCCCTGGATCTGAAGTCGCTCCCCGTAGGATTCGATGCGGCCGACCCCGTGCGTGCTCAAGCCGAACATCTCGGCAAGCACCAGAACGCGGGATGCGTCGGCAGCGTCGTCCCTGTTAAGCCCCAATCCGATAAGTGCCGCCGTCGCCAATTCGGTGAGTTCGCCCTCCGACAGGACGCGTTTTGTCTGTTCCTCCATCGAACTTCCTTTCCTTCCCGAAGGGGTCCGCGTCTTCGCGGGTAGCTTCTGCCCCAGGCTTGTTGGCTGCAATTATGGATCAGTTGAGGACTCATAAAAACTGTGCGATATCTGAATTCAAGCAACAGGAATTCTGCTCTATGGACACACGCTTTCTCGAGTGCTTCGTGGCGGTCGCCGAGAGCGGTTCCGTTGCCGAGGCCGCGCGACGGCTTAATATCGCGCCGACAACCCTCGCGCTGCGGATCAGAGCCCTGGAGGAGGAACTCGGCTTCACCCTCATGGCTCGCTCTGGCCGCACGGCCCGGCCCACTCCCGCTGGCGAAGCGGTCGCGCTCCGGGCAGTCGGTCTTCTGCGCGATCTTCGCGACCTGAGGACACTGCAGGATGAAGAGCAGCCTCGAGGGCAACTGCGGCTCGGCGTTGCCCAAACCGCGATTGCCACGGTGCTGTGCGATGTGCTTCCGGCGCTAGCGCAAAAGTATCCCGAACTGGAAATCGTGGTGCAGAAGGGCTCCTCCGCGCAGGTGTTCGCAAAACTGAACGCCGCGGAGGTCGACGGAGCCTTCATGTTTCATCCGCCGTTCAAGCTATCGAAGAGCTTCGTGTGGCGGCCGCTCACGGCGGAGCGCTACGTGGTTATCGCGTCCGGTACCGAGACCGTCGCCGACCCGCTCCAACTTCTGCGAGAGCGACCGCTGGTGCGCTATGACCGCTCACTATGGTCCGGCCAGATCGCGGAAAACTATTTGCGACAGCATCGCATCCGGCCGAACGATCGCATCGAACTTGATGCGTTGGATGCGATCGCCGTGCTCGTGCATCGCGGCATCGGCGTTTCGCTCGTGCCAGACCGAGCCTTGCCGTGGCCCGAGGGATTGTCGATCGTAAGGCATGCGCTTCCAGAACCAGCCCCCCAACGCGAGTTAGGTTTGCTCTGGCCGATCACCTCGGCTCACGCGCGGCTGATCCAGGTTGTGGAGCGGGAAACCATTCTGGCGGTCAGCGGTGCAGCACGGGCAACCGGGGCGACCCTGTAGCGCGAGGGGCAGGACGGCGGAGTGCCGCGCAAGGCTGCGCCTGTCCATGTTCGCCTTTGTTGATGAATCCGCAGCGCCTGGTCGCAGGACTGCCTTTTCCACGCGCGGCGTCGCGTTCACCCGCCACGCCGGACTGCCGTCGATGCGGTATGCGCGAGCGCAAACGATTCCGGCGCTCTCACTTCTTCGAGTAATCCGACCGGCGGTCGTACGCGGCTGGGCACGGCGGGTCTATCTGTTGCTGCACCTGAAAGCCCAGGAGTCCTCGGTTCATTAGCGGATGCGACCCGGAGTCCTCCCACTACCGGCTCCCCTTGCCGGCGGCCATATTGGCGCGGCGAGCAGTTCATGACCCGCTTGAAGGCAGTACTGAAGGACTTCTCGGACTCATAGCCGAGCGCCGACCCGATCTCGGCAAGCGACTGGCGTGTCGAGGTCAGCCTGTCTGCTGCCTGCAGCATCCGCCAACGGGTCAGATATTCCATTGGCGAGAGGCCAACCTTTTCCTTGAAGGTCACGGCGAAGGTGGTGCGCGACATACCTGCCTCTCTGGAAAGTGTCTGAAGCGTCCACGGCTCGCCAGGCGCCTCGTGCATCGCCGCGATGGCCGCGCGCAAGCGCTTGTCGGCCAGCGCGGAAAGCCATCCCGCTTTCTCGGTCGTTCGGTCGGACAGGTGAAGCCGCAGGCCGCGCCCGCCGAGAAATCCTATCCCGGCCAGGGCGACGGACTGACCTTCACGTCCGCACCCTTCGAAGAGGAAATGGAGTTCACCGGCCCGATCGGGGTCAGGCTCTGGGTCGGTTCCTCCACGGCGGACATGGACCTCTTCGCGGCCGTCAGACTGATCGATCCACAAGGTCGAGATGTCACCTTCATGGGCAACAGCGATCCGAACGTGCCGCTCGGCCTCGGTTATCTGCGCGTCTCGCATCGCGCCGTCGATGCGGCGAAGTCGACCGAGTACAGCGCATTCCATCCGCATCTGACGTCCGAGCCGATGACGCCCGGTCAGCTCTATCCCGTCGATGTGGAGTTCTCCGAACCGACGAGCATCGTCATCCCCAAGGGCTATCGTCTCGCCCTGACGATCCAGGGCAAGGATTTCGGCTACGGCCCGGGCGCCAACATCGTTCGCGCCAAAGACTATGATCTTCCGAACTCGAACAACTCCGGCCTCTTCTTCGCCGCGCATCCGAACCGCGACCCCACCCTTTACGGCGGGGTGGACACGGTTGCGACCGGTGGAGAGCATGCATCCTATCTGCTGTTGCCGCGCATTACCGTGCGCCGGTGACCAGTCACGATTTGCGGGGCGGGTGGAGCATCTCGCTCACTCCACGCGCCGCTTGGCAGCCCCGAATTTCTCATTCGCTTCTTGGTGACGAGCCGGCCGCGCACCAACTAGAGGCGCAGGTCTCATCTTCGCATCGCAATTCGACCTCGCGAAGATGCGACTCCGGCGTGCCCGACGCTGCCTATCGTCGCGTAATTGCCGTCACGAATTGCGCTGGAAACTCGGCCTGGAGCCGAAGGAGTGTGAAACATGTTCTACGAACTCGCGACCCTATCAGGGCCCTTGCTAAAGCTCGACGAAATCGACGCCGCAGCGCAGGAGTGGATGGGTGATGCCGCTGCGGGAACCGTTCTCGGCCGGTGGCGGACCGACATCGGCCAGCTCGGGCAAGTGCTTCTCCTGCGCCAATTCGACAGTTTGAAGTACCTTAGCGACGAACGGCATCGCGCGCTGCTGGATCGCGATCCCTTCAGGGTCCGCGGACTTGCGACCTCCGTTACCCAGGAGAGCTACGAGGGCTTTCCGTTTCTGGCCTCGGCCGCACCGCGTCGGGCAGGCGGCATATACGAGTTTCGAACCTATTTCCTGACGGTCGGAGGTCTCCCGGCTACGCTCGAGGGCTGGGAGGCGGCGATCGAACCCGCCAAGGACTATACCGATCACCTCGTCATCAACATGTTCGCACTCGATGGCCGCCCTCGTATCCTCCACATCTGGGGTTTTGAGAGCCTCCAGCAGAGAAGCGAGCTGCGCGAACGTCACTACGCCGCAGGCACCTGGCCGCCGAAGGGCGGACCTGAGCACATCGATCACGCGATGTCCGTTATCGCCCTCTCGAACGATGGTTCGCTGTTAAGTTGAACGCGGCGCACGGCGGACGACGGTGGCGCCCCAGCCCGCCCGGTCGCTTACTTGCCGCCGGTGACATCAAGGAACGTGCCGGTGATGAAGGACGCCGCGCCGTTCGGTGTGCAGATGCGACACCCGCTTGACCGAATGCTGTGGGCAAAGGATGGGACCGATCGCGTTGATTGTGCGATGCCACGGCTTGACCGCAAGATCTCGAAACGAAGTTAAACGTCGGCTCTTGCATAAATAGCAAGCTTCAGCGCTGGATTATCGTTTGCTTGGAAAGTGGCAAACTTGAACTTCAGACCACCTTGAACCGGGTGGGCCAGCGTCTTGACGCCCGAGACCGGTACTCCGACGTCATGAGAGGTCCACCATTGACTGAATTCCGGGCAGCGCTTGTGCAGTTGTTCGACCAAGCTACCGAACGCCGCATCTCCCGCCCACAAATCATGGGAGACCCGAAATAGCGATATCATGCGGCGCGCCTCGTTTTCCCAGCTCTCACCGAAAAGCCGCCTCGCTGCGGGATCAGTCAACATGTAGAGGAGGATATTTCGTTCTTCGGTCGGAAGCAGCCCAAAGTCGGTGAAAAGATGCGCGGCCGCATCATTCCACGCCAGGATATCCCAGCGCTGCCCGAGCACGTAAGCGGGCTGCTGGAGGCTCGCCACCAGATAGTTGATCGTCTCTGGGACAACTTCCGTTTCGAAGGCTTTGCGGTCCGGCGTTTCTGCAAGGGCGCGCAGATGAGAGAACTCAGCACTGCTGAGCCGAAGTGCCTGGCCCAGTGCCGAAATCGTCGAGGCAGAAGGTGACACCGCTCGCCCTTGCTCAAGCTTTACATACCATTCAACGCTGATCCCGGCCAGTTGTGCCACCTCGTCACGACGAAGTCCTGGCGCTCGCCTGCGACGCAGGCTGTTGAGCCCAACGTCGTGAGGGCGCAGCTTGGCCCGCCGCGACCGGAGAAACTCGCCCAATTGCTTACTGCCGCGCATAGCATCTTCTTTGGTGGCCCTACATTATACCAGTATCATACCGGCTCTTGTTGCGCTTGCCCTTTTTGCCAGAAATACCTTTCAACAAAGAAACAGCGAAGAAGGCGCTCTCATGAAAACCGATGTAGATGGAACAAGCTGGAACTGGGTTAGGCAAGGAAGGCGTGGGGCACCCGTTGTCGTCCTGATCCATGCCGTCGGGCTGGATCTCTCCCTTTGGAAGGCGCAGATGCAGATCCTGACGCAGAACTATGATGTGATCGCCGTTGATCTCCCCGGACACGGTCAATCAGCCGCTCCACCCGTAGACTGGAGCTTCGAGAAGGCGGCGGCCGGTATCGTGGCTGTCCTCGACGACGCAGAGGTTGGCGCTGCACATCTCATTGGCCTGTCTATCGGTGGGATGATCGCGCAGGAGGTTGCCATTTCGCGCCCCGCCCGCGTTCGATCGTTGATGCTTCTTGCGACCGCAGCCACTTTTCCGGATGAAGCGCGCGCTGCTATGCGACAGCACGCGGCCCTGGCGGAGGCACAGGGTATGCAAGCCGTTCGGCCCTTTGTTCATTATTGGATCGCCAGTGAGACAGCTAGGGATCGACCGGACCTCATCGATCGCATCTCGTTGAGCCTGATGCGTCTCGATTCAGCCGACTACGCGTTGATTTGGCGAATGATCGCCGGCTTCGACGCTTCGGCACGCTTGAGCACAGTTCGATGCCCGACCCTTGTGCTCGTCGGCGACCGCGACCTCAACACGCCGGAGCCTTACGCCGTCTCACTTGCCGCTGCTGTTCCGCAGGCCAATACTATTGTCTTGCCCGGGGCAGCGCACCTAATCCCCCTCGACATTCCCAGCGAGACATCCTCGGCAATTGAAAACTGGCTGGCACATACGGAAACGAACATGGAGCAAAATGTGCTGTAGATGCGCATTGTTTCAGAACCGTGTCGTCCCGGCCCTGCAGGGCGTCACACGCCTAAGGAGCCCGGCATTGTTTGCGGAGCTCCCCAGCTCGAAGCTGGAACCCCTCCCAAGGGGATTCGCTTGCGCATGGATCGCACTCTTGAACGGTGGTTCGCCGCTGAGCTTAACATGGCTTGCAGGAGGCAACGAAGCGGCCAACGGCGGGCCATGGCCGCGAGAGCGAGGATTCCCCGGCCGCCATGATTGGCTCCGCGGAAGGC
Source organism: Rhizobium sp. KNZ2-6A (assembly GCF_056755475.1). NCBI lineage: Bacteria > Pseudomonadati > Pseudomonadota > Alphaproteobacteria > Hyphomicrobiales > Rhizobiaceae > Rhizobium > Rhizobium sp. KNZ2-6A. The sequence goes on from NZ_JBNDIC010000055.1 coordinate 21,291, forward strand.
TAAGGCGATCGATCTCAGCTCCAACGTGGCTGCATCGAGACAGGGCAAGCAGACTGTGAACGGCAAAATTCCATTCATACTCTGCTTAAAGGAGGGTCATAGCGTAGACGTTGTTCTCAGTTTCGTCGTTCTCAACCCGCCATCGAAGTGTCGCACAGTGAAGGTGGCCGGATCGTAGAATCGGTGCGCTCCATACTGCTTGCTAACCCTCCAGGCTGATCAATTTTGAGGCCGAGTCGCGAATTTGATGCCGGGGGGTATGGGGTTTCGTCCCGCCTATCTACGTTCTAGCGTGACCATTACTCGGTTGGAGGGAAGATAGGAGCGGCCCTTCAGAAACGCGACGAACGCGCGCAATGCCGCTGATTGGTGGCGCCTGCTCGGAAAATAGAGGTAAAGCGCCTCCAGCGGCGAAGACCATTCGGGTAGGACTCGTGACAACTTTCCAGCGGCGAGGAGGTCGGATACGCTCGCAGCCGGCGCGCTGACAATTCCTAGCCCCCTTACAGTCAGCTCGATCTGGGAAGCGAGATCGTGAACGATCGTTGCCGCCGGCGGCGTGATCTGTACGGTCTCGCCTGCAGATTGCAGGAGCCATGGTATGATCAAGCCGGTCGTCTGACTGCGGCACACGATAGCGCGGTGATTGAGCAGATCGCTTGGGAGATTTGGCATCCCTCGAGCATGAAGATAGGCAGGTGAAGCGACGAGAACCGCTTCTGATTTGGGGGCGACTGGAACGGCCACCATGTCCTTCTCAAGGCAATTACCATAGCGCAATCCTGCGTCGTAGCCTTGCTTGACGATGTCGATCATACGTGCTTCGACCGCGATCTCGAGCTCCACGTCAGGATAGGTGTCCTGAAAAGCCGCCAGTGCTGCGGCAATGAGCAGGTCGAAGGGCGCGCGCGGCATGGTAAGGCGCAGAGGGCCGGCCGGCCGGCCACCCCGGCGTGCGGCCTCCTCCGCGGCTCGCCTCAATTGCGACAGGGCAGGAGCTGCCGCGAGGAGATAGTCGATACCTACTTCCGTCAAACTCAAACTGCGGGTCGAGCGGCGCAAAAGCGGCGTGCCGAGCCGCTCCTCAAGGCTTCGGATCGCCTGGCTGGCCGCAGATGGCGAGATGCCGAGACGCCTCGCTGCTTCGGAAAAGCTGCCAGCTTCGGCCACAGCGACGAACACGGCCACGCCTTCGAGGATATTCTTCTGTCGCAATTTAGTCACCTTGAAGTTTTGCTTCAGACTTCATGTTCGATTGCTGGGCTAATCGCAAGCATCCGTTCGGCGTACGATTGTGAATGTCCACGATCCAACACCATCCCGTCGAAGCTCCGATCCTGATCGGGCATCCCAACCGACGTTCCATCCTCCTGGGAACGGGCACAGCCGCCCTGTCTGGCGTAGCGGGGGGAATGCCCTCGACAACGCTAATTTCGCACACTTTCAGCACGCCCCGCCATACAACGCATTACATCGAGTGCGGGCCGGCCGACGGACCGCTGATAATCTTCCTCCACGGCTGGCCGTGCATAGGTTTGATGTGGCGCGCTCAGATGGACGCGTTCGCCGCCGACGGGTGGCACTGCGTCGCTCCTGATCTTCGCGGCTTTGGTAGCTCCTTCGCACCTGCAGCCAACAATGCTTATACAGTCGAGGAAATCGTGGCGGACATGGCGGAACTCCATGACCACCTTGGCCGCAAGGCTGCAATCTGGGTTGGCCACGACTGGGGCAGCATCGTAGCCGGTGCGTTGGCCGCGCATGAGCCGAAGCGCTGCCGTGGCGTCGTACTGATCTCGTGGGCGTATTTTCCCGACGGGAACGCCCTGCCCACGCTCGTCCCGCTGGTCGACCGAACGATTTACCCCGCCGATCAGTATCCGGACGGCCAATGGGACTACTACCGCTACTATACGACGCATTTCGATACGGCGGTGGCTGACCTCGACGCGGATGCGGAAGCATCGTTGGCATCGATCTTTCGATCAGGCAGCCCTGCCGCCGTCGGCGAGGTTTCGCCATCCGCGCAAGTCACGCGCAACGGTGGGCGCTTCGGCGCCGCACACCGAGCCCCGCCTACTCAGCCTGACCCGGCACTGTGGCCACCGGTGGACTTCGAAGAGCTGGTGCACGCGTTCAAGCTTCGCGGCTTCCTCCCTACCTGCGCGTTGTATCTGAACGGTGACGCCAACACTGCCTACGCACGCGAGGCGCCCAACGGAGGCCGACTGTCGCAGCCGGTGCTATTCGTCAACGGCGACTTCGATCAGATCTGCAGCATCAACGGAAATCGTCAGGGCGACCCGATGCGTGCAGCCTGCCGAGACCTTACCGTGGCGAGTCTCTCCTGCGGGCATTGGCTGCCGTTGGAGCGCAAGGAAGAACTCATCCATGTCATCCGCTGCTGGCTCCAGAGCAAAAAACTTTGATGCGGGTAACCGAAGAATGGGATCGCAGATGAAGAATGCAACAATCCTCAGCAATCGCGCTGGAGAGCGGAAAAAAGATGGGCCACGCCGCAAGACTGAGCTTCGCCTGCTTGAGACGACCTTCAGCAACGGCGGCTCGGACCTGCAAAACCCGATGAGCGCCAATGGACGACCAGCGCATCTGACGCTTCTTGTTCATGCGAGCATTGACGAGGCTGTTGGCGGGACTTTCGGCGGGCGAGTTGGATATCGGCAGGCCGACCCGGTATCGCTGGCAGTAGTTGACGATCGAAGCCGTGTTCTGCATGAGGTAGGTGCCGAGATTTTTGATCAGTTCGCATAGATGCCTGAGCTTTCCGGCAGCGTCGCGAAGTCCCGGATGCTGATCTAATTGGGCGAGCATCTGCGCTATGGCTTCACAGGCACGGGGTGGCGCGAGGCACGGGATCACGGACGAGTTCGCCGGGCCCTGACGGGCCAGCCGCCACGGACCATCGCGGCCTTTCTAGGGAGCATCGCGCCGTCTTCCAGCAGGAGCGTTCTGAACGGTAGCGAGTGGAATGTTCTTGGGCAGAGACATGTTTGCAGGTTCGGCCCATGATCCGCTAGATGAGGACAGCTCCACCATCCACGATCACGGATTGACCCGTCACGTAAGCGTTGCGCATGAACGACAGGTACGCTTCAGCAATATCCTCCGGTTCGCCGATGCGTTTGACAGGCAGTTTGCCCGCCGTTGAGCGGAAGATTTGGTCCCGCACATCGGACGGAACGCCGGACCACAGATCGGTGGCGACCATTCCGGGTATCACGACGTTAACACGCACAGGCGCGAGCTCAAGCGCGAGCGCGTGGGTAAGAGATTCGATCGCCCCGCAAATGCTTGCCGCGAATGCAAAACCAGCAGGCGGCCGGCGGGCCGAGGTTCCGCTTGTCAGCACGATGGACCCGCCATCGCGCATCTGTGGCCGTGCCGCCTTCACAGCAGCGACCGCGCCCCAATAGCGCAATTCGAAAAAACCACGCGCCATCGCCAGATCGATCTCAGCGACAGGCTTACCGAACGGCAGGGGTTCGCCGGCGGTGAAGACGAGATGGTCGAACGCACCGACTGTCGCGAAAAATGCCGAGACCGACTCCACCGACCTCACGTCAACTACCGCACCCATGGCGGCTGCTTTTGGTAAACGCCCCACGGCGCTCGCGACATTCGCTTCCTGGCTGGAGGCGATGACGACGTGAGCCCCCTCGCGGACGGCTCCTTGAGCCACCGCAAAGCCGATGCCCCGCGATCCGCCGAGGATCGCAACTCGCTTGTTCTGCAACATGATCTATCCTTTCGCAGAGGGGATGAGCTGCCTGATCTCCCTCTTGAAGAGGCATGCTACTTTGATCTAATCGTTTGATCGATAATCAGGATGCCATATCTCTTTATCGATCGGCCAAAAATGGACCCATTTCTCGATCTCATCCAGCTGCTTCGCCCGCGCGCCACGCTGTGGGGCGGAATCGAGGGTCATGGCCGATGGGCGGTGTCGTTCCGCAGCCGGCGCGACCTTCTGTTCTGCTGGCTGGAACGCGGCGCGTGCCAGTTGATCCGGCCGGACGGTGCGCCGCTCCTGCTAGACCAAGGCGACTTCGCGCTCATCAGGGCCGACCACGATTTTGTCCTCGCGTCGGACTCCCAAGTCGTCCCTCAGGACAGCGAGGTGATGGTCTCCACGACCGGCAAAACGCTTCTGAGCGTCGGCACGGGTTCGGAAGCACCGGTGATATTGCGGGGCGGACGGTTCGTCTTCGATACCGCGAATGAGGACCTCCTTGCAGAGCTGATGCCCCCCTTCGTCCATATCGCGAATGATGACACCAGCTCCTCCTGGCGTGTTCGTAGTCTGCTGAGTTCGAACCTGTCGGAGTCATCACAACCTCGGGCCGCCAGCGACTTCGTCATCACGCGATTGATGGAGCTGACGTTCGTCGAAATTCTACGCAGTGTCGTCCCCGAAACGGCCCGGAAACACAAAGGTCTGCTAGCCGGATTGAACGATCCCGTCGTCGCCCGCGCGTTGGTAGCGATGCACGAGGACACCGCAAAGAACTGGACGCTGGCTGACTTGGCGCGGCTTTGTGGCGTTTCCCGATCCAGTCTTACGGGCCGGTTCCGGAGCGTCGTCGGCATGGCTCCGATGGGGTATCTTCAGCACTGGCGCATGGCCGTTGCAAAGGATGCCTTACGTCACGGCCACAAAAGGATCGGCGAGATCGGGCTCGCCATCGGCTTCCAGTCGCCAAGCGCTTTCAGCACGGCCTTCACGCGATTCACGGGGATCTCACCCATGATATTCGCCGCGCTTGAGCGCCGAGCCCCTTCATGAACGCAAGGGGCGATTTCTCGCCGCCGCGGTTAATGATGCGGATAATCGGCCGCAGTTCGCGACCGACGATCGAGCACCATGACGCGATCTCGGTTACATCGGAGCAACATCGAGCGGGGGCGGTCGCCGGATGCACATCGACGACGCGGCTGTGGCGACACGATGGGTGTACTGGCCGAGATAAGCGAGCACCTGGTCAGGCCCGCCGAACGGCGGCTTCGAGTAGACGACCCAATCGACGCTGCGAAGTGCGCCGGTGCAGCAGCGTCCAGCCGGCGGCTCAGCGGAGCGAAGGTCTCAGAGGTGCTGGGCCATGCGATCCGCGCGGCTGTCGCGTTGTTTCGGCACGGTCGGGGGCGAGTGCTTCGAACCCCCGGTCCTATCGACGGTTCGTCCCGTCGTTGCGCTTTTCATTCAGCATGAAGCCGTTTCCGCCTGGAAGGAAACATATGAACGCGACATCAACATTCCGGCTCTGCCGACTCTCGCCGGGTCAGGAAGCTGACCACCATTGTTCAAAGGACGATGTTTGGCCCGAACGTCAGGACACCGACTTCGTAGGCTGAACTCAAGTTACCACTGCCAAGCCCGGCGAGGCGCGCAAGCGGGCTATGTCGCGCGCCGGCGGTTCTCCAAAGTGGCGGCGATATTCGCGACTGAACTGCGTCGGGCTTTCGTAACCCACGCGCAAGGCGGCGGTCGTGACGTCGATATCATCGACAAGCATCAGGCTGCGCGCGTCCTGCAATCTGAGCTGCTTCTGGAACTGTAGCGGCGTCATCGCCGTCACCGCGCGAAAATGCTCGTGCAGGCTCGACGGGCTCATGCCGACTTCCGCAGCAAGCCGCTCGACGCTGAACCGTTCCCGGAAGTTCTTCCCGATCCAGGCGATGGCGCGGCCGATCTGCGCCACCCGCCCCTGACTGGAGGTGATGTGGCGCATCCTGGCGCCGTCGGGGCCGGCGAGCAGGTGATAGAGAATTTCCTGTTCGGCAAGCGGCCCGAGGACGGGCAGCGCTGCCGGATCCTCGAGCAGGCGCAGCAGGCGTAGCGCCGCATCGAGCAGGGCGGCGCTGGCGTCGGACACCGTTTTTCCTATAGGCGGGGATGGCGCTCTCGGCGACGGCGGTACGCGCAATGCCAGGTCCCCCAGCATGACCGGATCGAAATCGAGATACAGGCAGAGATAGGGCTTGTCGGGCGTCGCCTCGACCACATGGCCTATTGCCGGCAGGTCGTAGGTCACGACTCCATAACGACCCGGTGCATATCCGAAGACGCGGTCTCCCAGCGTGACCTCCTTGCGCCCCTGGACAACGAGGCACAGTTGCGGCCGGTAAACATTCGGCATCGGCATCGTCACCGTGGAGGATCGAACAAGCGTCACGCGTTCGATAGGCGTTGCGTGGAAACCATCCTTCGACACGTATTTCGCGATGATCGCTACAATTTCCCTCAGTGCTTCCATGGAAGCCGACCATTGCACGCGCGCGGAAGCACGGCAACGCGAACCCGCGGCTTCTGGAGGATCAGGCAGAAATCTTGGCGCATCAGGCTAACGGCTCGACCCTGGCGCGCATCACAGTGTCAGCGGCGCCTGGTCTCAGCCAACCCGGTCGCGGAACAAATATGGAGCGAACATGACAATCGATAATCTCAAGATACCCGCGGTCGCACTGGGTACCTGGGCTTGGGGCGACAGCGGCGAGAGGGGCGACGGCTATTTTGGCAGCAGCCTCACTCAGGCTGACTTGGAAGTCGTCGCGGACAAGGCGCATGCGGCGGGGTACACTCTCTGGGACACCGCCGTAGTGTACGGCATGGGCCGTTCAGAGGCTGTCCTCGGGCAAGTCCTGAAGCGCTTCGCCCGCAGCGATTATCAGCTTTCCACGAAGTTCACCCCGCAGGCCACAGGCCCCGGCGAGGATCCGATGGCGGATATGCTGGAACAAAGCCTAGCCCGCCTCGGTACCGACTACATCGACCTCTACTGGATCCACAATCCGGCCGACGTAGCGCGATGGACTCCGCACCTGATCCCGTCGCTGAAGAGCGGGAAGGTCAGACATGTCGGTGTCTCGAATCACAACCTGAGCGAAATCAAGCTCGCCAACCAGATTCTCGGAGAAGCCGGGTTCCGGGTCGAAGCCATCCAGAACCACTACAGTCTTCTCTACCGCAGCTCCGAGCAGGCTGGAATTCTGGACTATTGCCGCAACCAAGGCATCCCGTTCTTTGCCTATATGGTGCTCGAACAGGGCGCCTTGACCGGCAAGTACAGCCCGGACAATCCGCTGCCGGAAGGCACTAACCGGGCGAAGGCTTACAATGACATGCTGGCTCAACTGAAGGGGTTGACGGATAAGCTCGCTTCGGTCGGCCGGAGCCAAGGTGCGACGGCTCCCGATGTCGCGACAGCGTGGGCCATCGCCAAGGGCACGACACCGATCGTCGGCGTCACCAAACCCGATCACGTCGATGGTCTGGTCCGGGCCAGCAGCATCACGCTCACCAGCGACGACATCGCGGAGTTGGAGGTCCTCGCCGACGCCGCTAACGTGAACACACGCGGCTGGTGGGAACGAGAGATGGCAGTCTGAGCGCAGGTTAAGTTAGCCTGTCAGCGGTCGACCTGTGCCATCCTTCAGCATGACCCAAGTCATTCGTGATCGCCTTTATCACCGCCATCGATTTCCTGCAGACGTGATTGCCCACGCCGCGTGGGATCATCGTTTCGCACCAGACCGTGCGTCTCTAGGAAACAAGATTGTTTGGCGATCGTCGATCCGTTATGTTGATATCGTCGCCATAACGGAGAGTTATGAATGGATATCAACTCCGCTTTGAAGGCTTTTGTTCGTACAGTGGAACGAGGCTCAATCACTGGCGCAGCGCGCGATCTTGCAATTTCGCAACCAGCCGTCACCAAGCATCTGCTGAACCTGGAGCGGCATGTTAAAGCTCGTCTTCTGGAACGGTCGCCCAAAAATGTCAGACCGACCGACCAGGGCTTGGCGCTCTACGAGTCCTGCCGTCATGCATTGGCGTCGATCGACGCCGCGCTGGAAGGCGTGCGGCTCAATGTGGGAGAAATCGACGGGCCCATTCGGGTTCACTCACCTTCCTGTATAGGGGAAAAGCATCTCTATGGCATGTTGGTCGAGTTTCAGGACGCGCATCCAAGTGTCAATGTCGAGCTGGTTCTGGACAACCGCAGCGTCGACCTGATCTATGAGAACTTTGACATCGCTATCCGCTATGGGAAAATCGAAGGTCAGAATATTATCGCCCGACGGATTGGCTGGATACAACGAATTCTTGTAGCATCGCCGGAGTTTCTTAGTCGGGTCGGCGAAATCGGCAGTATCGAAGCCTTGTCCGAATTGAATATGGTGGCCACGACGTCAACGATCTCTTCCCGAAATACGATCTTCCTTTCTTGCGACGGTGATCAGGCGATCGAACTGGCGGTCAGACCTGTCCTGAAGACGAATAACGCGCAGGTTCTGGTGAAAAGTCTTCTCTCCGGTCGAGGTGTCGGACCTGTGCAGGTGAGCCTCATTCTTGATGAACTCCGGGAAGGCAAACTGCAGCGCGTTCTTCCCCAATATGATGTTCGGCCGACGGAGATAGCGCTTACTTATCCGTCGACCAAGTTCATGCGTCCGGTCGTACGCGCGTTTACCGATTTCGTCGTCCCCAGATTACGGACTGTGGAAGAAGCCACTGCTGCAACGCTTGCCAACGCCTTATGGATGGTACGCAAGAAATTCCTCCCTATCAATTACATCAGCGCATGTCCCCGGCGAGAAACCGCCGATCCCCGGCGAGAAACCGCCGAAGCATGCAAAGCCCTGCCTCCGGCGAATATGCCTTGGGCTATTGTGAGAAAGGCTAGAGAACGCGATGGTCGCTGGCCAATCGCGTTTCTTTTGCGGCCATCATTGCCGTGACTAATATCGGGGGTGCAGGCATCAGGTACCCTGCCCTGCCTCCCGCATCTTCTGGCGAATGGGCAGGAGGTCGATCCTGATCACCGACTTCAGGCTGCCCAGGCGCCGCCCGAAACGACTGCGGGAGTTCGTTGAACGGTAGCGTCGCGACAGTTTCTCAGGCATGGGCTATCGCTGTGCCGGCCGGCCCGATCACGGCACTCCGGGAAACGAGTGTCGTCTTCGCTGTTCTGATTGGCTGGCTGTTTCTTGGCGAAACCTTCACCGTCCGGCGCATTCTCGCCTGTCTGATCGTCGCGGTCGGCGCGATCCTGCTCGGGCTTTGATTGTAGTGGCACGTCGTCTGCCCGGATCTCCCCGAGAGCCGAGGCTTGCGGATACTGCGATAGCAGAGCAGGTGCCTGCGCATTGCATCATCGTCCCGATCGCCTCGGTGGGAGTTGGAAACCGGTCCTCAAAGATGAAGCCATAGGCGAGACCAAAGACGGTTTCGGCAACGATGAGCTGAGCCGCGAGAGCCGGCGGCAGACAACGGGACGCGAAAACCCAGCACAAGATTGCCAACCACGAATATGAAATGCGTGCTCATTTTTCGCCATCATCGGCGAAACAGCGCTTTTTCGGGGCTTGGTTCGAACCGAGAATCAATTCGATGAACAGGTTCGAATGCATTGGCGATGTTCCTGGGATGCGGTTACGGACCGCGCAGCAGCGCAGGATCGTTCAGGACCAATTTCGACCTATAGGCTAGGAACTGGCAATTGACCTGGTCGTACTTAGATCGCATTTCAGGCGCTTTAGACGCTGAAGACATGCTTCACGTGGAGTAGACCGGACGGCTTGTCATGCTCTGACTGGTGAGCCTAGAAAGGTCATCCAATCCCCATACCGCGTCTGTTAGCACTTAAGCACAGTAGGAGCGCAAGGATCAGTAGAACGGCAGCGCCCGCCGTCGCAGCGTTTCCAAAGAGATTTGTCGCGACGGCACCTAAACCCGCTCCAGCCAAGAAAGTCAGGGACACGGCTCCGAACTTCTTCGATTGCTCTAAATCATTCGTATCGCGGTGACGACTGAGCCCATTGAATAAGGATTCCGTCGCCCTCCGAAGGTTTCCGGTGGCGATGACCGAATTGTATGACCACCTGTCAAGTTTGGTGAAGATCGAGCTTTGGACAGAGGCTACAAAGGAGATGGCCAGAACGATTGGCATACTTGGAAAACCCGTCGGTAGGAACGCTACAATGATCAGCACTGTGAACTCGAGCAGGAGGCTGACCAGATTGATCCAGGGTTCCCCTCGCGCCGACGCAAGACTTCTCACCCAAAATGCTGCAAATACGCCAAAGATGAACGCGACGATCGGCATGAGATGGCGTACGGCCTCCGACCATTGACCTGTGGCCGCGTTAATCCCGAGTAATACAACGTTGCCTGTCTGGGCATTGGCAAAAACTCCGCCTTGGCCAACCCACGTGAAGGCGTCCAGGTAGCCTCCTGCGCAACTTAGCAAAATGGCCAGAGGAAATGTCCCGGCTAGCTTCGGAGGCGGTCCATTACGATGCGAGACTCGAGTCTGCTCGGCCATTGTGATTTCAACACTCCTGAAAAGCTGCTCTGTTTTGGCAAGACCTTAAGACCCCAGTGCGCTGTCACTCAAGGTCACACCGACCCCAAGCTTTACTACGCCGTCGCATTACTTGGTCGCAGCCTTACCGAGCGGCTCCATTCCGCTGCGGCGGATGACGGCGGCGTCGGTGGGATCGGCGAGGAAGTCGATCAACGCCCGGGCGGCGGCTACGTGATGGGATCCCTCAACCACGCCAGCCGAGAAGACAGTGATCTTCTGCAGGTCGCCGGGCACCTGACCGATGAGCTTGATGCCCTTGATCGGCTTCAACTCGGACACCTGCTGGAAGCCAATCTCATATTCGCCCGACGCGACGACCGAACCGACCGGCAAGGCCGGGATCATCTTGGCCTTGCCGGCCATTTCGGCCTTGATGCCCAGTTTGTCGAACATTTTCTTTTCGATATAGACGCCGGAGGCACTGTCCGAATAGGCGACGGATTTGGCACCGAGAAGCGCTGCCTTCAGTGCCTCGGGCGTGCTGACGTCAGGAGCCGGCGCGCCTTCCTTGACGACAATGCCAATGCCGGACTGGGCCAGCGGCATGCGGGTATCGGCAATAACCTTTTTGTCTTCAATCAGCTTGTCGAGCGCGTCGCCAACCATGATCAGGACATCGATATCTTCATTGCGGGCCAAACGCTGCGGCACAGCATCCTTGGTCGTGCCCATCGATGGGCCCCATTCGGAGACGACCTGGTTGCCGGTCCGCTTTTCAAATTCCGGAATGAGTTCCTTGTAGGCGGCAGCGAAGCCACCCGAGGAAACGACCTTGATCGTATCGGCAAATGCGTTGGGGGCGACAATCAGAAAGAAGGCGGCGAAGGCCGCTGCAATGCGTTTCATCCCAAAAACTCCTCTTTGTTGGGACTGAACTTCAATGAAGGAGACTGAGGAAAGAGAGCGGGACAGAAGTTGGCGCCGTCCCGCGTCGTCTGTCATGCCTTGACGGTGAAGGCGCTGGGCCGCGCGCCGTCTGTCACCTTGCGGTAAACGAGAAGCGTCGCCACCAGACCGCAACCGCCTGCAAAGGCGAGCCAATAGCCTGGTGCTGCCTTGTCGCCGGTTTCCTGGATAAGCCAGGTGGCGATGGCTGGCGTAAAACCGCCGAAGATCGCCGTCGCCAATGAATAGGCAAGCGAGAAGCCCGCTGTCCGCACGATCGGCGGCACGATCTCAGTCAGGGCAACCACCATAGCGCCATTGTAGCTGGCATAGAGGAAGCTGAGCCAGAGTTCGGCGATCAGCATGCGTTCGAAGCTCGGTGCGGCAACGAGCCAGGCGATGGCCGGGTAGGCTGTCACGAGCGAGAGCGCCGAAAAGACCACGAGTACGGGCTTGCGGCCGATGCGGTCGGAAACAGCGCCCATGACCGGCAGCCAGAAGAAATTCGACAGGGCGACGCAGAACGTCACGAGAAGACTGTCGGTCTCCGAAAGCTTCAGGACGCTCTTACCGAACGTCGGCGTATAAACGGTGATGGCATAGAACGAGACCGTCGTCATGACGACCATCAGCGTGCCGAGCAGGACGATGCCCCAGTTGGTGGCCAGCGTCTGGTAGAGCTGCGTCATTGTCGGGCGATGTTGACGGGCGGCGAATTCCTGCGTTTCTTCGAGCGAGCGCCGGATATAGAACAGGAACGGTACGATGCCGCAGCCGATGAAGAAGGGTATGCGCCAGCCCCATTCCGACATCACGCTCGGTGGCATCAGGGAGTTCAGCGCATAGCCGAGGACGGCCGCGACCATGATGGCAACCTGCTGGCTGCCCGACTGCCATGATACATAGAAACCTTTTTTTCCGGGCGTCGACATCTCCGCCAGATAGACTGAGACGCCGCCGAGTTCCACACCCGCGGAAAAGCCCTGCAACAGGCGGCCGATTAGAACGAGAAGCGGTGCGAAGAGACCGATCGTCTGGACGCCGGGCACGAAGGCAATGAGCACGGTCCCGAGCGCCATGATGCTGAGTGTGACGATGAGGCCCTGGCGGCGGCCGATCTTGTCGACATAGGCCCCGAGAAAGATCGCACCGAGCGGTCGCATCAGAAAGCCCGCGCCGAAGGTCATGAAGGTCAGCATCAGCGATGCAACTTCATTGTTCGACGGGAAGAAGGTCTTGGAAATATTGCTGGCATAGATGCCGACGAGGAAAAAGTCGAACATTTCCAGGAAATTGCCGCTTGTTACGCGCAAGACGGTGCCAACGCGGGATGAGTGTGTACTTGCAGTCATGTTTGTTCCTCCCTGTGCAAGAGACCTACCCAGCTTGGGATCCTCCGGTCTCCATGCGAACGGTCGCGCGTCAGTCGTGTTAGCCCACGTCGCTTATCGACAGCAGGCCGCGACATGCGGCTTTACCAAACTCATTTCCGACCGCTTACATCAGATTTCCTGTCATCATCCTGTCACGCCGCCTGAGCGACACGAAATTATCTTGTCGGGGACCCACCCTCCGTGCTTGATCTAGGCCAAAGCAATCGAGACGAAGGAGGAAAGCATGCGGGTCCTCATTGTTGAGGATGACCCGTCGTTGGCGCGCGGGATCGTATCGGCACTGGTGGCTGCCGGCTACGCGGTCGATCGTGTCGACAACGGCCGCGATGGGCTCTCCGCCGCCCTTGAGGAAGACTACGCGCTCGTCGTGCTTGACCTCGGTTTGCCGGAAATGGACGGGCTCACGGTCCTGAAAGCGCTGCGGCAGGCCGGTTCGACAACGCCCGTGATGATCCTGACCGCGCGTGATGCCATTCCCGACCGGGTCGCGGGGCTCGATGTGGGAGCCGACGACTATCTGACCAAGCCCTTTGCGCTCGAGGAATTCGAGGCCCGCGTGCGCTCACTCGTCCGGCGCGGCCAGAACCAACCCAGCCCAATGCTGACCTGTGGCGCGCTTTCCATCGATCGCAACTCCAGTACGGTAACGCTCGCCGGGCGCACGCTCTTACTGCGTCCGAGGGAGTATTCGGTCCTCGTTCTTCTTCTTAGCCGCGCAGGCCAGGTGGTGCAGAAGGAGCGGCTTGCTTCTGCGATTTCGAATTTCGACGATGCGCTCACGCCCAATGCCGTGGAACTGCATCTTGGCCGCCTGCGCAAGAAGCTTGAGCCAGATGGTCCCAATATTCGTACAATCCGCGGAGTCGGGTATATTCTCGAGGTAGAGTGAATGAGCGCGAACGCCGCGCCGTCTATCCGTCGGCGCCTTCTGCAAAACATGGTGTTGCCGGTCGCAGTGCTCGCGATCGTCTTCGGCATCGGCGGCGCATTTCTCATCCATAGTGTCGTGAGCCTGACGCAGGATCGCCTGCTTGATGCGGCGCTCGTCTCTATCATCGATCGCGCGGCCGCGCGAGGCCCGGCGCATCTCGACAACACGGTTGCGCAGGGCGCCATCGAGATCCTGAGCGATGAGGCGAATGACACATTTGCCTTTTGTATATCCGATGGCGCCGGCTTTCAGCGGGGCGATCCGGCGCTCTGTGCGCTGGACACGCGCCCTGCACCCCTCGACCGGATCACGCACGTGCCGGCCGATCTAAATGACAATCAGGTGCGGATCGCGATGACGAGCCGCACCATCGAGGGCTTTGCAGGTCCGCTCACCTTCAGGATGGCGGAGACGCTTAATAGCAGACTCGATATGGAAGCGCGGATGCTCGTCGTCCTCGTGTTTTTTGAAGCCGTTCTCCTGAGTGCTGCCGCCATTCTCTCCTATCTGGCCATCTTGCGCGGGCTTCTGCCGCTGACCGAAATCAGTCAGGAGCTTCTGGGACGAGCACCACCGGGCGCCATCCCGTTTGCCCGCATCGATACAGCACGAGTGCCGGAAGAGGCCGTCGATCTCGTCTCGGCGATCAACACATTGATGGAGCGGCTGGATGAAACGATCGCCGGCGTGCGCGATTTTACCGCCGACGCCTCTCATCAGTTGCGCTCGCCGCTGGGCGGTATCAAGCTGCATCTTGAGCTTCTCGAGCGGCAGGCGGCGGGCCAGGATAATCTTCTTTCAACGCTCGGCGAAGCGCAGAACGGCGTGACGCGCCTGCAACGGATGCTTCAGCAGTTGATCGTACTCGCGCGAGTCGACGCGAAGAGCGGCGCGGTCGATCTCGATCAGCGCGTCGATCTCGGCCGCCTTGCCGCCGATGTCCTGGCCGAGCACGTGCCCAAGGCTCTGAACCGCAATGTCGACATCGTGCTCGATGCGCCGGACGACCCCATCAACGTCACCGGCAATCCGCTGCTTCTCAGGGAAATCATCGCCAACCTTGTCGGTAATGCGATTGCACATAGTCCCGAAGGCGGTTGCGTAACGGTGCGCGTGATGCTGGACGCGACGACGGGAACAATCGCGGTCGAGGATGAAGGGCCGGGTATTCCCGAGGAGGAGCGCAGTCGTGTCTTTCAACGCTTCTACCAGATCGCCCGTAGTGACGCAAAGCCAGGTTCGGGGCTCGGTCTTGCGATCGCGCGCCGTATCGCCGATCTCCATAGCGGCTTGATCACTCTCGGCGAGACCGCTTCGGGCCACGGCTTGAGCGCCCGGCTCACCCTACGCCTGTTTCAATCGAAGTCGCTGGACTAGTCACAATGCCTCAATTGCACCAACGAATCGCTTGTACCGCCGCTCGCCCCGTTTGTGCTGCATAAGCGCAGCTTCTTTGAGTCCTGGCACGCCTTATGCCGACGCCTCATCGCCCAGCCTTCGACAAGTGCCGGAAGCGTAAACCTGCTTGGCATAACCGTGCCTCGCTCGTGAAGGTAGGTGGCGAGGTCGAGCGACTTGTCGGCGGGCTCGAATGCGTCGCAAGCTCGTCCCGTGTGGCTTGGCAGTTAATTATGAGACTCTGACTGCAAGGATTTCAATGAGATAGGTCGGCACTTTATCTGAGATTGAGCAGCTAATTTGTAAGCGCACAATTCGCGGCACCTGTTCATTGAAAATCGAATGAAGGAGTCTGTGTCCACAACGGAGACTGTGGACA
>NZ_JBNDIC010000056.1:0-36329 GCF_056755475.1 Rhizobium sp. KNZ2-6A
CACGCTGATATCCCCTCCGGCTCTCGCCGGGAAGCGCGGCCCCAGCCGAATGCTACACCACTCCCTGGGACGTCATCCTTCGAAAGTTTGGAAACCTTGACATAGGCTGGTTTTTCACCAGCCTCGGAGGCGGACCCGCACGAGTTTTGTATTCATTTTTTGCTGGCGTACTCATTTACAGCCACAGAAGCAAAATCCCGTCTGGAGGTATCGTGACCGGCCTGCTTTGCGGCACGGTTTTAGCTACAATGCTTTGCTTAGATGTTTCACCAGGGATACGAGCGTATTATGACGCGATCGCCACCCTTATTGTCTTCCCGCTAATCGTGGCTACCGGCGCCGGCGTTATGCTTCCACGAATATTCTCAACAGCATGCGAATTCTTAGCCGCGTCTTCATATCCAATGTATGTGCTCCACTTACCATTAGCAGCCATATCCTTCTGGTTATTCGCAGCTTTCTTTGAGAAAGCCACATATGGCGAGATATCTGCGGCAGTTTGGATTTTCGTTGCCGTAGTAGCTATCCTGAGCTGGGCACTGGACGTATATGTTGATGAACCCCTGCGGAGAAAAATCCTTCGCAAGGGAGGAGACGCGAAGCCCGCCGCTTGAAATCGCAAACGATAATCCGTCTCTCAGGTTATAGTGTCGGCGACTGGAACGATCTAGTGGCGCATACCCTGTGTGCGCAATAACGACCACGCTTCATTTTACGCAACGCACGAAAATGCGAAATGCCCGGTTCCTTGTGGAGAAAAACTCACTCATGCAAGGCTAAACAAAACCATGCTTTACAACTAACATGTCAGTATGCTACGCAGTTATCCTACAAGATCGGGAGGATCGGATGAAAGAGAGTTTCGGCTTGTCGGCCGCCCTGGCAACGCCCTTTGATGCGGACGATGAGATTGCAATTGCGGGCGTGATCGAACAGGCGAAGCATTGCCTTGCCAATGGCTGCAAAAGCGTGACGCTCTTCGGCACTACCGGTGAAGGCGCTTCCATCGGCATGCAGGAGCGCAAACAGGTTCTTGCCGCCATGATCGCCGCCGGCATCGCGCCTGAGCGGATCGTCATGGGCGTACTCGTCGATGCCGCCGAGGATGCTGCGGCGCAGGCCGGGCAGGCACTGGCGCAAGGCGTACGCAACATCCTTCTGGCGCCACCTTCCTATTTCAAGAACGTCAGCGACGATGGCCTCTTCAAATGGTTCGCGGCCGTTTTCACCATGCTGGGCACTCATGCCCGTGACGTGATCGTCTACAATATTCCCTCGGTGACGATGGTGCCGCTGTCGATCTCGCTGGTCGGCCGCCTGCGCGCAGCATTTCCGGACGTCGTCGTCGGCGTCAAGGATTCCTCCGGCGACTGGCCCTATACCGAGGAGTTGCTGAAGACGCATGGCGATCTCATCATACTGATCGGCGACGAGCGGCATTTGGCTCGTGGAGTTCGCCTCGGCGGACAGGGCGCCATCTCCGGCATGGCAAACCTCCTCCCCCGCGAGGTTCAGGCCATGGCGGAAAAAGGCATCGACGACGCCAATGTCGAGCGCTTCGTCGAACAGCTGCTGAACTATCCGGTCATCCCTGCAATCAAGGCCATTCTCGCCCGTTTGACTAAGGACGATAGCTGGCTTGCCGTGCGCCCGCCGCTCGTGGCATTGAACGGAGGCGATTCCGATACGCTCTTTGCTGCCTTTGGCGCGCTGTTTCGCGCCAGGGCGGCCTAACCGAACAGCCCGGAGCTGCCGATGGACGGACCAGGCGAACAGACGACGTTGAGAGAGAAAGCCTATGAGAGCTTCACGCGCCATCTCTTGGCGCGCGACGTTCGCCCCGGGCAATTCATTTCGCAACGACGACTGGTCGAACTAACGGGCCTGACACTTGGCGCGATCCGGGAGTTGATCCCGCGCCTGGAAGCCGAAGGGCTGATCAAGACCGTCCCGCAGCGCGGCTTGCAGATCGCCCATATCGATCTTGACCTGATCCGCGAGGCCTTCCAGCTTCGTCTTTTCCTGGAAAAGGAAGCCGTCGCGCTGTTCACCTATTCGGCGTCGGACGAAACGATTGCCAAGCTCCTCAAGGATCATCGCGATATCGCCGATGCGATCCGGGCCGGCGACAGCTCGCAGGAACTCGAGCTTCACGCGCAATCGGTGGATTGGGGCATGCACGATGCCTTCATCGATGCGCTCGGCAACACGATCATCTCGAACGCCTATCGGGTCAATTCGATCAAGATGCGCCTGATCAGCCAGGACAGGTTCCGCATCAACGGCCATGTCGGGCCGGTCATGGAAGAACATCTGAAGGTGCTCGAGGCCATTCAGCGGCGATCGGCCGACGAGGCGGTTGCCGCTCTCGTATCGCACATCGGCGGAGCACGGGATCGCGCATTGAAGATGTAAATAGTTTTGAATAACGAGGCCGCGAATGAGGAGATTTTCGGCCAAAGGAGGAGGAACGGAATGTCATCGTCATTTTTCAACCCGACACGTCGCGGCTTCATGGCCGGTACGGCAGCGCTCGGAGCAGCAAGTCTTCTGGGTGTCCGCACGGCTTCGGCAGCCGTCGATTGGAAGCGCTTTTCCGGGACGACGCTCGAGGTCAATCTGGTCAAGAGCCCGCGCAGCGAAACGATCCTCAAATATTTGAGCGAGTTCGAGGCGCTAACCGGTATCAAGGTCAATGCGGAGGCAACGCCCGAGCAGCAGCAGCGCCAGAAGACCACGATCGAGCTCAGCTCCGGCAAGCCGAGCTTCGACGTCGTGCATCTGAGCTACCATGTCCAGAAGCGCCAGTTCGAAAAGGGCGGCTGGCTTGCCGATATCAGCGGCTTCATGAAGGATCCGGCGCTCACCGACCCGTCGCTGACGGAAAGCGACTTCGCCGAAGCCGGCCTGAAATTCGCCAAGGATAGCAGCGGCGTCATGCGCTCCCTGCCCTTTTCGGTCGATTATTGGATCGTCTATTGGAACAAGACCCTGTTCGAGAAGAAGGGTCTTGCCTATCCGCAAACCTTCGAGGACATGGCCAAGGCCGCCGAGGCGCTGACCGATAAGGCCGCTAACACTTACGGCTTTGTCGCGCGCGGGCTGAAGAACGCCAATACGCCTGTTTGGACGGCCTTCATGCTCGGCGAGGGTTCAACGCCGCTTTCGGCCGACGGCAAGCTGCAGACGGAATCGCAAGGGGCCGTGGATGCGGCAAAGCTCTATCAACGCCTGATGACGAAATCGGCACCTCCCGGCGTATCGGGCTTCAACTGGGCGGAAGCGCAATCGGCCTTCCTGCAGGGCAAGATCGGCATGTGGCTCGACGGCGTCGGATTTGCGCCGCCGATCGAAAATCCCGAGAAATCCCGCGTCGTCGGCCAGGTCGGCTACGGCGTCATGCCGAAGGGGCCGAATGCGCAGGCCGCCGCAACTTTCGGCGACGGCATCGGGGTTACCGCCGCCAGCCAGAAGAAGGAGGCCGCCTACCTCTTCTGCCAATGGGCGATCTCGCACGAGATGGGCGCGCGGCTGCTGCAGGCCGGCGCCGGCGTTCCGTTCCGTCAGTCCGTTCTGGAGGATCAGAAGGTCCGCGAAGGCGTGAAAATGCCGAGCGCCTGGCTGGATGCGGTCGCTGGCTCCGCCAAGGTCTCGCAGCTGGCGCTACCCGTCATCATCCCGGTTACTGAGTTCCGCGACATCTACGGTGTTGCGCTGACAAACATGATCGGCGGCGCCGATCCGGCGGCCGAGCTGAAAGCGGCAACCGCCCAGTTCGAGCCGGTGCTGGCGCGAAGCGAGGGATGATGGCCTCCGTGAACATCGAAGATACCGCCGCGAAGGCGGCAGAAGGGAACAAGCCGAAGCGGCTTGTTCCCAACTACTGGCCCTTCGTCGTTCCCGCGCTGATCGTGATTGCCGCCGTCATCGTCTTTCCCTGGGTCTTCACCCTTTGGATGAGCGTGAACAAATGGACGCTCGGCCAGTCGCAGAGCTTCGTCGGCTTAGACAATTACGTCCGGCTGGCGACCGATGCGCGCTTCTGGGAATCGCTATGGCACACAGTTCTCTACACCGTGCTTTCCGTCGTCGGCCCCTTGTTCTTCGGGACGCTGGCCGCACTGATCTTCGATGCGAATTTTCCGCTGCGCGGCTTCCTGCGCGGCATCTTCGTCATGCCGATGATGGCAACGCCGGTTGCCGTGGCGCTGGTCTGGACGATGATGTTCCACCCGCAGCTCGGCGTGCTGAACTATCTGCTCTCGCTTGTCGGCATCGGGCCGCAGGAATGGATCTACAATCAATATAGCGTCATCCCCTCGCTCGTTCTGGTCGAGGTGTGGCAATGGACGCCGCTCGTCATGCTGATCGTGCTCGGCGGTCTCGCTTCCGTGCCGCGCGAACCCTATGAGAGCGCGGAGATCGACGGCGCCAATGCCTGGCAGAAGTTCCGCTATCTGACGCTGCCGATGATCTCGCCTTTCCTGATGATCGCCGTCATCATCCGCGGTATCGATGCGATCAAAAGCTTCGACATCATCTATGCGATGACGCAGGGCGGCCCGGGAACGGCGTCCGAAACCATCAATATCTATCTCTACAACACCGCCTTTTCCTATTACGACATCGGCTATGGCTCGGCCATGGCTGTGGTGTTCTTCATCGTCATCGTGGCGCTCTCCTTCATCCTCCTGATGATGCGGCAGCGAACGAAATGGACTGATACGGAGGGCCATTGACATGAAGCGTTCGACACTCAACCGCATCGGCCTGTTCTTCGTGGCCCTGGTCATCGTCTCGCCCGTTATTCTGTTTTTCCTCTGGATGATCTCGCTATCGTTGAAATACGAGATCGACAACGGCGCCTATCCGCCGATCCTCATTCCCGATCGCCTCGCCTGGACGAACTACGTCAACGTCTTCCAGGAAAACAATTTCTTCCTCTATCTGTGGAACTCCGTTCTGGTGACGGGTGCGGCGACGTTGCTAGCTCTCATCATCGGCGTGCCGGCCGGCTACGGCATTGCCCGGCTGAAGGCGGAAAAGTCGGCAATCGTCATCATGATCGCCCGCATGACGCCAGGCCTTTCCTTCCTCATCCCGCTGTTCCTGCTGTTCCAATGGCTCAATCTGCTGGGAACGCTCTGGCCGCAGATCATCATCCATCTCGTCGTCACCGTCCCGATCGTCGTCTGGATCATGATCGGTTATTTCGAGACGACGCCGATGGAACTGGAGGAGGCCGCAAGCATCGATGGCGCAACGCCCTGGCAGGTTTTCCGCCTGGTCGCCCTGCCGATCGCGCGCCCCGGCATCGTCGTTGCCTTCATTCTCTCGGTCATCTTCTCGTGGAACAACTTCGTCTTCGGCATCGTGCTTGCGAGCCGCGAGACCCGCACGCTGCCCGTTGCCGTCTACAACATGCTCTCCTTCGAACAGGTGAGCTGGGGGCCGCTTGCGGCCGCAGCCCTGATCGTCACGCTGCCGGTCCTGGTGCTGACGATGTTCGCGCAGCGCCAGATCATCGCAGGCCTGACCGCCGGCGCCGTCAAGGGCGGCTGATGATGGCGCCCTTTTCTTTCCGACAGGAACACGTTCATGGCACCCGTCAACATACAGAATATTCAAAAGCGCTACGGCCAGGTGAAAATCATTCACGATATCAGCGCCGACATCGGCTAGCTTCAGCTCTCCCGAAAAACCTCGATCGCTTATCAGAGGGTGTCGCTCCGCCCAATCGTAACCGGCTCCTTATGTTGTTGCATTTTCTCGATTTCGCGAATGAACTGCTGTGCGTACTGAGCGACATATACATAATCCGGTTCATCAGAGCCCACCGTGTGGTGGCGCGTAAAGATGGCCCGCAATCGATCCAAAAACTTGGGCTCCGTTTCGGCGAGATGGCCGATGAGCACCTGAAGTATTTGTTCGTGTGCAAGGACCTTGCGGTCTAAAGCGGTGGTATCGTCTATCATTGCGGGTGCTCCATGTTGGCGAGTAAAAGCTCAGATGTGCGGGAAAACCGCCCAGCGCATGCCGTAAGATCTTCGCGAGCTGTCATATCCTTCCATGGCGATGTCGTTTGCTCGCGACCTCTCTTCATCGTGCCGCGCGAACACGAGACTCATTCTGCCCTGCAGCTGGGTTGCGATGTCCCGTTTCGATGGCAGCTACCTTTTTTCAGTGCTTACGAATTTTTTAGCGCTGCCTGGTCCAACAAATGAAATGCGATCAGACGTTGAAACGCTTCCTGGCGCGCCGGCGAGAGGAAAGGCGATAACGATTGCTGACGCGAGTGCACCAACTCGCGTTCCGCCAAGGGTAGCGGGCGGCCGCGTGAAGCACGCGACAATCTCCGGTCTTTACCAAAGGACGCCCTTCAAGATTACCCAGACGATAAACGCGATACTGATGACCGGGATGGATTTGATAAGGAATTCCGCATAACGAAACCGGCAAGCGGATTTCAGCAGCATTTCCCATGAATAGATGCCTTGAACGGAAGACATGCAGTCCTCCTTCTTTGGGGCTGAGGTACATTAGGTAACCACACTTGGCAGCGCCCGTTTCAGATGCCGCCAATGAACCTAAAATGGTGCTGGCGTATGACAACTTCAATGGAAAATCGGCCGAGACGAATTGTTTCTCACATACAACGGTTCGGCGATTGCACCCCAATAAGAGCACCTTGCTCCACCCCGGCCTCACGCACCAGTGCGTCCCTGCGCCATAACCGTCAGGGGCGGTCGGGCCTTATCGTAATTCAGTCCAGGTGCCTCTTAATTCCGCGCACCGGACGCTTGCCATGTTCAATGCTGATCCAGTTTGATCGCCGCCGTGATCAGATCCCGCTCAAAAACATGTGCGCGAAGAGTACGATTGAGATCGATCAGCTTTTCTTCCGCCAGTCGGCTGGATTCCCCACGCAACAGTATTCCTTGAATATCGGTTTCTTGGTCAAGAATACGCTTATGGTCTTCGACGACTTGTCGACGAGAGAGATCAAGGTTGTTTGATGTGTAGTCCATGGGCTAATATAGCACGCCGCATCATTGGCGTTTCTATTCCTTCATCTGGTCTGGAGTGAACACTTCGGATTGGAGCACGCGGACCCCGCGCTTGATTGTTGTGCCTTCTCACATCAATTTGGTTGGCTTAGCTGCAGGAAAGCGATAGCCGCCTGGCCGCGGTGACGCATTCGTCTGTTTGCTGGTCGTTATGCGTAGGCTTCTAGCCCTTGCTGCAGCGCCGCCGCCGTCGTCCTGCCATCTCAACAAGGAAGCATCGTCCCCAGCCTGAGGAAGCAAGCCGGGAGTTACTTGCGATGCAAGATACATTTTAAGCGTAGATTTCAGCGCGGCCTCGTCAACCATACCTGTCTGGAAACACTGAATGAGGAAACTGGTCGCATCGATTTCCGTGTCATCAATGGCATATATCTCCCCTCCGCGAAAACCGGCCTTTCGCAGGATACGATCGAGCATTCTCAAATTGCTGACATCGAAAAACTGGCTGGTGGGGGAAGACATCGCGTCCTCCTTCGTTGAGGCCGGGTTTATCGGCCTGAGTGGCTTTTGGCCGTTTCGCACCCCTATGTGATAAAATGCGCTCTTGGCCACGCAATAGCAACTTCATTCGGCATCGGCATTGGTAACCCGTCGAACAACCGCATCTTTGAATGCGGCCAGAGGAGCTTATGGGGTTCAACGATGAGGCAACCCCGATGACGTCTTTGGCGTTGGAGGCTTCCAAACGACCGTTGCTCATCGACCATCGGGCGCTCGCTGCAAACCTTGCGTAGGGATTGGCAGTTGAGCGCTAGCGAACCTTGTTGCCTTGCTGCTGGACGTAAATGAAGTCCTTAAGGAGTTGACGGATGACGTTTCTCAGGCATCGTCTATTCAGACGCAATTATCGCGCGAACGATTTGCCTGATTGGGACATCGCAACTTTGCTTGATGATGGGAGCGTCACGCAAACGATCCATTGACAGCGAAGCATCACGGCGTGACGAGCAGCAGCCATGTTTTTCATTCGCTCCGGATTTTCAGTTCTGTCCATTGCTTGCCGTCGATGATCGTCGCTGCGTACGAGTTTGGACGCTCCGACACTGGGCCGGACGCCGCTTTGGCTGGAGGAAAAACATGTCAATTGAAGCAGACGACGACATCGCAAAACAGGCGATCGACCAAGGGGCGAACAGGTATTTGGGCAAACCCTTCGAACTCCTGAGCGATCGAGAGCAAGCAGTTTTCCGGCGCCTCATCTCGCGTCGAGCAATAACACGGGATGCAAACCAATCATTCGACGACAAGCTCACCTCGGCTCAGCGCCTGGCCGACAAAGTCGCAGAATTCGGCGGCTCATGGACATTCATCACCAGTTTCGCCGTCGTTCTCACTATATGGGTAGCAGCGAATGTACTTGCCGCGTCGCACGCCTTCGATCCCTATCCGTTCATCTTCCTGAACCTCATTCTTTCCATGCTAGCGGCCGTACAGGCTCCCGTCATTATGATGAGCCAGAACAGGCACGCCGCCAAAGATCGGGTGGATGCAGCTCACGACTACGAGGTAAATTTGAAGGCCGAAATCGAAATCATGGCGCTTCACGACAAACTGGATGAATTGCGAAATACAGATCTGAAAGCGCTCATCGCTCATCAACAAGAGCAAATCGATCTGATGTCAAAATTAGTGATCGCTGCAGCCAAATAGGCAAGAACCGTTGAGCAGCGTCACAGCCTCGCCCTGGTCGAAGCCAGACCATACAGGCGTTTACCTGCGCTGAGATGATCACCGGACCTTAGTCGTGCCGGCAGGATACGCCATTGCTGCTGCCCGCAACACTCAGATGTAACAGTCGTCCACGGTCCGCCCGAAGTCGGTCGCCACCCGCCGTTTATCGAGATGACATATCTGCACGCGTCAGTTATAAAAATCGCGCGACTCAAGCAGGAGGATCGCCAGATGAGAAATTTCAGCACCAATCGACGCTGAACGGCGATGCCGAATTCGGGCTGCCGCTCAGTCCGTTCTTGTCTCTTCTATCCTCTTCTGTGCCCATGGAGGGCATTCATGCTTCGTCGTTTCTTTTCCTATTATGCCAGCTATAAAAGGCTGTTCTTCCTGGATTTCGGCTGCGCCGTGCTTGCTGGCCTGCTGGAACTCGGCTTTCCGCTGGCGGTCAAGCTTTTCGTTGATGAACTGCTGCCAAGCCGCGACTGGGGGCTGATCTTCGCGACGGCCGCAGTGCTGCTTGTCGTCTATGCGATGAATACCGGCCTGTCGGCGATCGTCAATTATTGGGGCCACGCGCTCGGCATCTCGATCGAATCCGACATGCGCCGCCAGGCCTTCGATCATATCCAGAAGCTTTCCTTCCGCTATTTCGACAATAACCGCACCGGTCACCTGATCACCCACGTCACCAAGGATCTCGAGGAAGTGGGCGAGATCGCCCACCACGGCCCCGAGGACCTGTTCATCGCGATCATGACCTTCATCGGCGCCTTCCTGCTGATGTTCAGCGTTCATTGGAAGCTCGCGCTGCTGACGACGACAATCGTGCCTTTCATGACCTGGCTCGTCAGCCGCTACGGCTCGAAGATGACGCTGAATTCGCGCAGCCTGTTCGGCAAGGTCGGCAACTTCAACACCCGCATGCAGGAAACCGTCGGCGGCATCCGCGTCGTCAAGGCTTTCGCCAACGAGCGATACGAAAGCCAGCTGTTTGCCAGCGACAATGAAGACTACAAGGCGACCAAGCTCGACGGTTACGCCTATATGACGGCAAGCATCGCGCTCAGCTATTTCAGCACGCGTCTGGTGCAGCTCGTCGTCATGATGGCCGGAACCTGGTTCGTGATCTCGGGCGAGCTGAGCTATGGCGGTTTTGTCAGCTTCCTACTGCTCATCAACGTCTTCTTCCGGCCGATCGACAAGACCACCTCAGTGATCGAGACCTATCCCAAGGGTATTGCCGGTTTCAGGCGCTTTCTGTCGCTGATCGACACGGAACCCGACCTTGCCGACCGGCAAAATGCGGTTGCGGTCGATCATCTGAAAGGCAATATCGCCTACAGGAATGTTGGCTTCGGCTATTCCGATCAGGCCGCGATCTTCAAAGATCTCTCCCTGACAATTGCCGCCGGCGAGACCGTGGCTTTTGTCGGCGCCTCCGGCACGGGCAAGACGACGATCTGCTCGCTGTTGCCGCGCTTCTACGATGTCACGGCCGGCAGCATCACGATCGACGGCATCGATATTCGCGACATGACGCAGACCTCGCTGCGCAGCCAGATCGGCATCGTGCAGCAGGATGTCTTCCTGTTCGGCTCGACCATTCGCGAGAACATCGCTTATGGCAAGCTCGGCGCCACCGACGAGGATATCATGAAGGCGCTGCAGCGCGCTTCGCTCGACGAATTCGTCCGGTCCCTGCCCGCCGGCCTCGACACGCCGACGGGCGAGCGCGGCGTCAAGCTTTCGGGCGGGCAGAAGCAGCGCCTCGCGATTGCCCGTATTTTCTTGAAGGATCCGCCGATCCTCATCCTCGATGAAGCCACCTCGGCGCTCGATACGGCAACTGAATATGCGATCCAGCAGGCGCTAGTGGAGCTCGCGAGAGGTCGCACGACGCTGGTGGTCGCACACCGTCTGTCGACCATCCGCAATGCCGACCGCATCATCGTCATGGGCGACAACGGTATTGTCGAAGAGGGATCGCACGACGCGTTGCTCGCTCGCCACGGCGCCTATGCGCGGCTGCACAATGCGCAATTCGGGCTTTATGCCTGATTTACATTCGTCGATGGAAGCACATGGGGGGAGCCGAGGCTGATCGCCTCGGCCTTCGTCAAGTCCAGGCCGGCCGGGCGATTCCCAAGTGATCGCGCAGCGTCGTACCTTCGTAATCGCGACGGAAGAGGCCTCTTTCCTGCAGGATCGGCACAACGTCGTTGGCAAAATCCTCAAGGCCGCCCGGGAAGAAGGGCGGCATGACGTTGAAACCGTCTGCCGCGCCGTTTTCGAACCATTGCTGCATGCGATTGGCGATTTCTTCGGCCGTTCCGAGCACGATATGATGGCCGCGACCGGCGGCGACGCGCAGGGCAAGCTCGCGGATCGTCAGCTTTTCGCGGCGGGCAAGTTCGGTCAAAAGTTCGGCGCGGCTGCGCAGCTGGTCGGAGATCGGCAGGTCGGGCAGCGGCCCATCGAGATCGTAATCGGCAAGGCTATGACCCAGACGCTCTTCCAGAAGCGGCATGGCGCTCTTGATGTCAGTCCAGCGGTTCAGCACGTCGAGCTTCTCGCGCGCCTCGGCAACGGTTCTGCCGATGACGGGCAGGAAGCCCGGCATGACGGCGACATCGTCCGGGCTGCGCCCGACGCCCGCGACCTTGCCCTTCAGGCTCTTGTAGAATGCCTGCGCCTCGTCGAGGCTCTGCTGCGCGGTAAAGACGATGTCGGCGGTGCGGGCGGCAAGATCCTGGCCGGGGCCGGAGGAGCCGGCCTGGATCAGCACGGGATGGCCCTGCGGCGGGCGTGGAATATTAAGGGGACCCTTGACGGAATAATATTTGCCGGCGTGATCGAGCACCCGCACCTTGGCGGGATCGGCATAGACGCCGCTCTCCTTGTTCTTGGGGAAGGCATCGTCGGCCCAGCTGTCCCAAAGGCCGCGCACCACATCGACGAATTCTTCCGCCACCGCATAACGCTCGTCATGCTCCGGATGGCTCTTGGAAAAATTGGCGGCCGTGCGGGCATAGGAGGTGGTGACGATGTTCCAGGCCGCGCGGCCATGGCTCAGATGGTCGATCGAGGCGAAGGCGCGGGCAAGATGATAGGGCTCGCCATAGGTGGTCGACGCCGTCGCGGCGAGGCCGATCTTCTCGGTCACCATCGCGAGCGAGGCAAGCAGCGTCAGCGGCTCGAAACGGGCAATCATCGAGGGATGCGCGTCGAGCCCGCTCGTCAGGCCGTCCGCCAGAAAGAGCATGTCGAATTTCGCAGCCTCGGCGATCTGGGCCACACGGCGTAGCAGGTCAAAATTCTCGCTGCCGGATTCCGCTTGAGGATGACGCCAGCCGGAGACGTGATGGCCCGCCCCTTGCAGGAAAAGGCCGAGATGGATCTTGCGGGTCTTGCTCATGGGTGCATGCCTTGCGTTTTTGAAATCTGGATCAGTTCAAACTGTTGGATAGAAGCTGGATGAGGCGATGAAGGTCGTCCTCGCCGTGCATGGTTCTCACCAAATCGGGAACGGCCGACACGGCCGGATGGTTGCCGGTGGCGTCGCGGAATTTTTTCGTGGGATCGCTCAAGCCGGGCAAGCCCTTGAACTCATGCGTCCGACGACTTCCATCCTTGAGCGTTACCTCGGCGATGACGAAGCGCGTCTTTGGATCGTTCGAAAGACGTGGCGCCGTCTCGTCATGGCGGCGGCGAACGCGCCGTGCAATCGCCATCAGATCTTCTCTGACCGGCGTCTCATCGAAATGGCCGATCTTCAACGCGCCGTCCACCAGGGCCGTTGCAAAGACATATTCGGCGCTGAAGCGCGCATCGATACCGGTCGTCGGATCGGTTACGACCAGTGCGGCATCGCCTCCCGGCGGGAAGGTGATGACGACAGCCTCGATCTGTTCTGCGTTCAATCCCTCTTTTCGAAGCTGAAGACCGATCATGGCGACCGGGTGGCTCGCTGTGCAGCACGGGAAGGCCTTGAGCGTCAAGCCGGGTGCCACGATCTGCCAAGGCGAGCCCCAGCCCTCGATGGCTGCCTGCGGCCGCTCCTCGCCAAAAGCGAAGGCCGAATAAAAGCCGATCGGATTATCGAGGAAATCCCTTGCGCCGCCGAAGCCCGCCTTGGCAAGCTTGGCCGAAAGCAGGCCCGAGCGCGCCGCCATGCCGGCATGATAGGGCTTGGCATCGTGACCGAACTGCAGGCGCAGGCCGCTCGAATGCGTGGCGGCAAGCCCCAGCGCCGTGGCGGTCTCGGCCACCGAATAGCCAAGCACATGGGCAACGGCCGCCGCCACACCGATCGTGCCGAGCGTTGCCGTTGCATGGAAACCGTTCTCGTAGTGGCGCATGCCGAGCGAGAGGCCGAGGCGCGCCATCGCTTCCAGGCCGACGACGTAGCCGGCGATCAAGCGGTCCGCCGATAACGGCGTTTCCGATGCCAGCGCCAGCAGGGCGGGAACGATGACCGTCGTCGGGTGACCGCGCACGCTTGCGTGCACGTCGTCATAATCGAGCACATGGCCGGCATGGGCATTGACCAGAGCGGCCGTCAGCGCATCCGTGCGCCGCCCCTGCCCGATGATCACGGCATCTCCCGGGCCTGCCGGCAACTGTTCCAGCAGGATGCGTGTCGTGCGGTCTGCGGAGCCGCCGAAGGCGCAGGCCAGCCAATCGATGATCGCCGTTCGGGCTGCGGCAACAGCCGCCGCATCTCGCACCGGATCGGCCGATGTGATGGCTTCGGCAAAGGCAGTCGTGAGCGGGAAGGTCTTTTCCATCGTCAAATTCCCTGACCATCCTCGAGCGAAGCCCGCGCACCGGCAAGGCCGTTGACGAAGCGGCGGATGCGCGCATTTGTCGATGCCTGGAAGATAGCTTCGGGCGGCCCCTGGTCAACGATCCGGCCGTTTTCGGTGAAGACCACGACATCACTGATTTCCTCGGCAAAGCGCATCTCGTGCGTGACCAGGATGCTGGTCATGCCTTCCTTGACGAGATCGCGAATGACGGCAAGCACTTCGCCGACGGTCTCCGGGTCCAGCGCCGAGGTCACTTCATCGAAGAGGACGAGATCCGGCCGCATCGCCAAGGCACGGGCAATCGCCACGCGCTGCTGCTGGCCGCCGGACAGCTGCCCGGGATAGACGTTTGCCTTTTCGGACAGGCGCACGCGTGCCAGAAGATCGCGGGCGTGACGTTCGGCATCGGCCTTGTTGACGCCGAGGATTCGCGTCGGGGCGATCGTGATGTTGTCGAGCACGGTCAGATGCGGAAAGAGATTATATTGCTGGAAGACGATGCCGATCTTCTGCCGCAGCTTGATGCGTTCAGCCTCGCTGCGCATCTGGTCGACACGCAGACCATTGACCGAAATGCGGCCCGTCTGCGGCGCGACCAGCGCATTGATGCAGCGAAGGATCGTCGATTTTCCCGAACCCGACGGGCCGATGATCGAAACCGTCTGCCCGCGAGCGACCGTTAGATCGATTCCCTTCAGGACCTCGGTCGATCCGAAAGCCAGATGCACATCGGCCAGTTCGACGATCAGATTGGTCTGAGCTTGGCTCATGCCGACTCCTTTAAGCTTTCAGGCGGCGCTCGAGGCGACGCGTCAGGCTGGAAATGGGATAGCAAAGCGCAAAGAACGCCGCCATGACGACGATGTAGGCAAGGACAGTGAAATCCAGCCGGCGGACGGCCGTGCTGGCATCGGTGGCCGCATGTAAGAGTTCGTGCACGCCGACCAGAGAGGCAAGCGCGGTTCCCATGGTGATCGAGGCAAAGAGGTTCATCCAGGGCGGCAGCGAGCGTCGCGCGCATTGCGGCAGGATGATCCAGCGTAATGCCTGAGACCGGGAGAAGCCCAACCCCTTGGCCGCCTCCCATTGCGTGGTCGGAATCGACTGAATGGCGCCGCGGGTAATTTCCGCGACATAGGCGCTGGCCGGAATAGCAAGCCCGATAACGGCCTTCACCCAATCGGGAAACGGCAGGTAATGGCCGAAGACCACGATCTCGAAAGGGAAGATATAGGTCGTTGCAAAGATCAGCACGAGATGCGGCGCATTGCGGAAGACCTGGACATAAAGGCCGACGGGGTAGCGTATGATCTTCAGCGGTGCCAGTTCGAGAATGCCAAGCAAGACACCGATCAAGGTCCCTCCCGCCATCGCAAGCAGGCTGATGAGAATGTTCATCAGGAAGCCGCTGCCGAGATAGGGCAGCCATTCGATCAGCACATGCAGCAGCGAGAGGTCGGCCAGCAGCCAGATGACCGCAATTGCGACCAGCGCTCCAACCAGCAAGGGCAACCAATTGCTGGAAGGCGCCGAGGAGAGCTTCGCCACGCTCATGTGCCCACTCCGAAACCAGGCACGGTGAGACGCTTTTCGAGCCAATGCCCGATCTTGGCGAGGGCAAGGTTGATCGTGCTGAAAAACAGCAGGATGACGATCATCAGTTCAACGACATTGTCGCGCTGCGTCCAGACCATGATCGAGGCATAGGTGATTTCGCTCACCGCAATCGCGTTGCCAACCGTCGTCAGCTTTACCAGATTGATCATATTGTTGACGATCGCCGGCAGCGAGGCCCGCAACGCGAGCGGTATCGCGACGAAGCGAAGGATCTGCAGACGGGTGAAGCCGATCGCGCGGGCCGCCTCCACCGTCTGTTCCGGCACGGCCTCGATGCCGGCGCGAAGCGCATCGGCGTGAAGTGCGGCCACATGCAGGCCGACCACCGCAACCACCCAGAAGAACGGCGTCAAAGGATTATGCTGCGCACCGCCAAGACCATTGGAGACGAGCGTGTTCAGCACAAGGAAGCTGAACATCAGCTGGACGAGCGTCGGCGTATTGCGGGTCACTTCGATGAAGGCCCTGACCGGGGCAGCCAAAGCCTTATTTCCCGAGGTCAGCATGGCCGCAAACAGCAGGCCAAACAGCAGGCTGATCGGAATAAGGAGAACAATAAGATAAAGCGTGGTGATGAAACCACCACGCCAGATCTGCGCCTCATAGCCGCTGGCCAGGAATTCGTAGTGAAGCCCGAGCTTGCCGGTCCAGTCTATGAGGGTCTGAAGAAGCGAACTTCCCATGCAAACCGTTCCTCAAGCAACCGATAGGTCACTTGCCCTCGAGCTTCTTGTGCTCTTCCTCAAGATAGGTCGTGTTGAGCAGACGGTTCGCCTTGGCGTAATCGAGAAGCTTGCCGTTGGCATGCAGTTCCTGGATGGCCTTGTCGAGCGACGCGCGCGTATCGCTTTCGCCCTTGCGCAGCCAGATCACTGAATCCGAAGGAACGAGTTCGGTCGGAAACAGGATCTTGTAATCCTTCCATTCTTCCGGCCGATCCTTAAGCAGCAGACCGACGGTCGCGCCGACATGGACGGCGGCAACACAATTGCCGCCCTGCAGGGCCAGCAGCGATTCCGGCTGGCTCGGCAGCGCCTTTACTTCGGCGCCATATTGCTCCATCAGCGGCTGCGTGTAGTTCGAGCCCTGGGAAACGCAGACAGGTTTGCCCTTGAGGTCGCTCCAGTCGTTGAGGCCGCTGTCCTTGCGGCCGACGGCAGCACCGCCACTACGGTCATAGGGCGTCGGTACATAGTCGAGGATCTTGGCGCGCTCTTCCGTATACTGCATGTTGGCGATCAGGATATCGACCTTGCCCTGCTGCAGGAATTGCACACGGTTCGGCGGCGTCACCGTCACCGTTTCCAGCTTGACGCCGAGCTTTTCGGCAAGCGCCTTGGCGATGTCGAGGTTGTAGCCCTTCTGCTCCTGGCTTGCCGGATCGATATAGCCAAAAGGCGCGCCGGAGAGGATGACGCCGACGGTCAGCGCACCGCGCCCCTTGATGCGATCGAGTGTCGCATCGGCATGCGCAACCGTGGTGAACAGCGCGCCGCAGGAAAGCGCAGCAGCAAAAATGGCGGCAGATGTTCGCTTGGCAAAATTCATGGATATCGGACTCCTTGTCTGCGCGGAACCTAGAGAGGGCAAGCCCAGCACGCGAGGAATGAGATCCTATTTATCGGAGCATCGACGCAACAATTATCCATATAAACGATAGATTTTAACATACTGAATTTGCCGTTCCCGGTGCGCAACGGCGATTTCAATGCGATCACTGGAAATCAAATATGCTCAGGCCCGTCGCCATTTCATCGAGACCGAGCGGGCGCGTCACCGGCGGTTCGGCTCTCGCCAGACAGCCCTGACGTTCGCATAAACGACAGGCCGGGCCGATTGCGACTGGCATCGAGCCAAGTGCCTTGCCGTAGATCACCTCATCGCGATGGGCGATATCGCAGCCGATGAGAAGCGCGGTGCGGCGCAGCCTTTCTCCGAAGTCGGCCCGCGGCCCCTCGACCGTGCGCGATATGGTGAGAAATCCGCCACCGTCGGGCATTTGCGTATCGTCCACCAAGATCTGCCCGGGCTGGGCAAAGGCGGCATGGATATTGAGCTTGGGACAGCTGCCGCCGAAGCGCGCCTGCGGAAAGCCCTGGGCACCCGCCTTGCGCAGGCGATGGCCGGCACTATCGACCTCCATCAGGAAAAACGGAATGCCGGATGCGCCCGGACGCTGCAGATTGGTCAGCCGCGTCGCGGCCTGCTCATAGGACACACCGAAGCGCGCGCCAAGCCCGTCGATGTCGTAGTGCAGGCGCTGCGCCGCCGAAAGATAGGCAGCATAGGGCATCAGCAGGGCGTGCGAAGCATAGCGCGCCAGCTCGAAGCGGGCGATGCGCTTGGCTTCCGGAGTCGAAAGCGCAAGCGCCTCCAGTTCGGCGGCGATCTCCTCGCGCATCGCCAGGGCCGAGACCTCGGTCGCAATCTCCCGAAGCTGATCGAAGGGCGACAATCGCTCGGATAGGAAAAGCCGCATGGAATGCCGGTCGTAGCGGCGGCGCAGGCCCGGCATGGCGCGCACCGGCAGCAGGCGCACGGCAATGCCATGCTCGCTTTTCAACCACGCCTTCAAAGCGCCCGCCATATCATCGCCGGACGAAAGGCGCTCATGGAAGGTTTCGGCGGCATCCTCGATGCGGGCGAAAAAATTCGGGCGCGCCTGCAGACGATCGTGAACTTCGTCGAGCGGCAGGCGAGGACCGGCGACATCGGCAACCCGGCCTTCGCGGGACAGAAGCTCGGCAAGATCGGACAGTCTTGCAGCCTGCTCGCGATAGGCGCGATAAAGCCGGATCATGCCATTTGCCGCATTCGGCGCGGCTTCGGCAAGCTCGATCAGCTCGTGATCTCCAGGGATTTCGCCTGCAAGCAGCGGATCGGCAAAGACTTCACGCAATTGCCCCGCACTGCCGCCCTGCTCGCCCTGCAACTCATCGAGATCGACCTTATAGACCGCCGACAGCTTCAACAGCAGCTGCACGGTCAATGGCCGCTGATTGCGCTCGATGAGATTAAGATAGGAGGGCGAGATATCAAGCGCCTGCGCCATTGTCGTCTGCGTCAGACCGAGCCCCATCCGGATACGCCGCACTCGAGGCCCGGCGAAGATCTTGCGCTCAACCATATGTCAAACCTTTTACAAACTTTCGCCTGATCTTATTTTACAAGATTTACAATTTTACTGAGAAGCGATGTCAACGATAACACATCCTAACCCTTTTATTCAACGGGATCTTTTGGTTTTCCTAGCCCCACTAGCATCGATATTGTAAAAATAGTCACGCAATCAAGATCGATCGGAGGATCGAGAGATAGTATCGGGAGAATAGCATGACAGACTTTTACAAACTGGTTCCAAGCGCATCCGCGGGGCGTTTCGATGGCATCGAGCGTCCCTACAAGGCCGCAGATGTAGAGCGGTTGCGTGGGTCGATCACCATCCGCCATACGCTCGCCGAAATGGGCGCGAACCGGCTCTGGCAGCTCATTCACGAGGAGGATTTCGTCAATGCGCTCGGCGCGCTTTCGGGCAACCAGGCCATGCAGATGGTTCGCGCCGGCCTGAAGGCGATCTATCTTTCCGGATGGCAGGTCGCAGCCGACGCCAATACGGCCTCGGCCATGTATCCCGATCAGTCCCTTTATCCCGCCAATGCGGGTCCGGAACTGGCGAAGCGCATCAACCGCACCCTGCAGCGGGCCGATCAGATTGAGACCGCCGAAGGCAAGGGTCTTTCGGTCGACACCTGGTTCGCACCGATCGTCGCCGATGCCGAAGCAGGTTTCGGCGGGCCGCTCAACGCCTTCGAGATCATGAAGGCCTATATCGAGGCGGGTGCCGCCGGTGTCCATTTCGAGGACCAGCTGGCATCGGAGAAGAAGTGCGGCCACCTTGGCGGCAAGGTCCTTATTCCGACGGCTGCTCATATCCGCAATCTCAACGCGGCGCGGCTGGCAGCCGACGTCATGGGCGTGCCAACCCTTGTCGTCGCACGCACCGATGCCGAAGCCGCCAAGCTTCTGACGTCTGACATCGACGAGCGCGACCGGCCTTTCGTCGACCACGATGCCGGCCGCACGGTCGAAGGCTTCTATCAGGTCCGGAATGGCATCGAGCCGTGTATTGCCCGCGCTGTCGCCTATGCGCCGCATTGCGATCTGATCTGGTGCGAGACGTCGAAGCCGGATCTCGAACAGGCACGCAAATTTGCCGAGGGCGTGCACCGGGCCCATCCCGGCAAGCTGCTCGCCTACAATTGCTCGCCGTCCTTCAACTGGAAGAAGAACCTGGATGACGCGACGATCGCCAAGTTCCAGCGCGAGCTGGGCGCGATGGGCTACAAGTTCCAGTTCATCACGCTTGCCGGCTTCCACCAGCTGAATTTCGGCATGTTCGAGCTTGCCCGCGGCTACAAGGCCCGCCAGATGGCCGCCTATTCCGAACTGCAGCAGGCGGAATTTGCAGCGGAAGCCAATGGCTACACCGCGACCAAGCACCAGCGCGAAGTCGGCACCGGTTATTTCGATGCGGTTTCACTGGCAATTACCGGCGGCCAGTCGTCCACCACGGCCATGCACGGATCGACCGAACATGCCCAATTCAAGCCGGCTGCAGAGTGATATTGAGATCACAGGAGGAGAATGACATGGCATCGATAGCACGCGTTCGCGAGAGAGCTGAAGAGCAATCTCTCACCATGAATGCCGATCAGCAGGCGGTCATCCGCATGCTGGCCAATGAGCTGCATCGCCTCAATCAGGCCGTCATGAATGCGGTCGAGGCCGGTGTATCCGTCGAGCTCATCCGCTCGGCACGCCACCATGGCGGCAACGGTAATTGGGGTGATTTACTGATCCCCGTCGTCGTCGCAAACGTTGCGCACCAGCCTTGATGATCATACTTTCCAGCCAGACTTCGGGCCGCGCTGTCATCCGACCGCCGGCCCGCTTTCATGACTGCTAGGCAGATCGGACATAGTTGGTCTGCGGAGCAGCAAGAATTGCCATTTTGTCTGCGATATTTGAAGTACTTTTCGGCGAACTGGATGCTCAATCCAGCCAGTTTTCGATACGCAGATCGCGGATGCGCTCAAACTCCCCGGTATTGGCCGTGACCAGCACGGCCTCCAGCGCATGGGCATGGGCAGCTATGAAGAGGTCGTTTGGACCAATAGGTTTGCCAGCGGCCTCCAGCTCAGCCCTGATGGCGCCATATTCGGCATCGGCAGGGATATCGAGCGCGAGCACAGATATGCTTCCAAGAATGGCCTCGATCTGCGCCAGGAGTTTTGGCGATCCTTTTTTGGCGCAGCCGTAGCGCAGCTCCGCGGCCGTAATGATGCTGACACAAATGGCATCTGGTCCCACCTCTGCGATGCGCTTTGCAACAACGCCCTGCGGATTTCGCGCAAGTTCGGACACAATATTGGTATCGAGCATGTAGAGCCCGCTCAAAGGTCGATTTCCTTTGCAGGCAGCAAGGTATCATCAATCTCGGGAAACTGATCTTCCGGCCCGAGTGGTTCCAAACCAGCCAAGACGTCAAGCAAGTTCTTGCGACGCACCGGCTCGATGATAAGCCGATCTCCATCGCGGTGGATCATCACCCGATCGCCGGGAAGCTCAAAGTCAGCCGGGATACGTACAGCCTGGCTCTTATTGTTGCGGAAGAGCTTTGCTTCTCGCGGAGGTGTCGATTCGTGGTGTCGGAGATCGCGCATGCTGGCCTCTCGTGCATATCCATATGGATATGCACGATGACGGGCCAGATTTCAAGCTGGCCTTTCTCCAATCGAGACAACGCAAGACTACTTTTCGCTGGACGGTACGCCGATGAACTTGTCCACGAAACGCTGTATCCCCGCCCTCGAAGGGATATGAACCAGCGATCCTGCCATGAAAAAGATCTAACTCTTGACGTTAAGAGCATATGCTCCTATATCTCTTTCATCGGGAGCATATGCTCCTAACGAATTGAGGATGAAGATTGTGAGCCAGGCTGAAATACTTGTAAGCGGTGCGACCGGAAGAACTGGGACGGCCGCCATCGACGAACTGCTCAAGATGGGCAAAACTGTTCGTGCCTATGTGCGCTCGGACGATGAGCGGGCAGCAGCCCTGAGACGGCGCGGCCTTGAAACCGCCATCGGTGATTTCACCGATATCGATGCCATCCGGGCCGCCATGGAAGGCATCAGGTCTGCCTATTTCCTGCATCCAATAGCGCCCGGAATCATTGGGGCAGCGGCCTATTTCGCACAGGCCGCCAAGGAAACTGGCGTGTCGACGATCGTCAACATGTCGCAGATTTCAGCTCGTCGGGAATCGAGTAGCCACGCGGCACAGGATCACTGGGTTTCGGAACGTGTCTTCGACTGGTCGGGCGTCCCGACAACCCACCTGCGTCCGACGTTCTTTGCCGACTGGCTCGTCTACCCTCATTTCGCAAAGGAGATCTGGGCAACGCGGAAGATCCAGTTCCCCTTCGAGAACGGTCGCCATGCACCTATTCCCGCTGATGACCAGGGTCGGGTGATCGCTCACCTTCTGGCCCATCCACAGGGCCACGAAGGCAAGATCTACCCTCTCCACGGTCCTGTCGAGATGAACCACACCGAGATCGCCGCCATCATGAGCGACGTCCTTGGCGTGAAGATCGAATACGCGCCGACCTCGATCGAGGAATTCAAGGACAAGATGGAAAATCTTTATAAGTTCCCGCCGTTCCTAGTGCAGCACCTGGTTGAAGTCGCGCAGAACTATCGCGACGGCGTGTTCTCGGGAACGAACGACGCAGTCGAAAAGATCACCGGAACTCCCGCGCTGACGGTCAAGCAATTCATCACAAACAATCTCGCCGCCTTTGAGTGACGGTCGAGCAGACAGGAGACATTGCAATGGCACATGAACATGAACGTCATCCCTTCCTGGACGACCTGACGGCCGACGCGGAGCTCACCAGTTCCGTAATAAGGGGGCCTGTCATCGGACGCGAAGAGATCAAGCTCGCCGTCAATACCGTCGGAACCTTCTACGCTTCACAAAGCCCCACGTTCCTGGAGACCGTCGGCTCGCGGCTTTTCCTAGAGTACCAAGCCGAATTAACCAGTGGCGAAAAACTCACCGCCACCGTTGTCGTGGACCGTAATCCCGATGGCTCCGTGCCGCGGGTGAGTGTCCGAATGAGCCCGCTTGGCTCGGTCATGGCTCTCTCCGCTCACCTGCGGGGAGCACTCTCCGGAAAGTTGCCGGAAGACCTCTTTCTTTGAACCCAACACCCATCGCGCCAGCAGGCGCAACGTTGCCCTGCCCCTCACAGTTCTAGAAAGGAATTCAGTCATGGACGTCGCCAACAACACAGTCTTCATCACCGGTGCCAATCGCGGTCTGGGCTTGGCCTTCGCCCGCGAAGCCGTCCGCCGAGGGGCCGCCAAGGTCTATGCGGGGATGCGCAACACCAGCGGCTTTAGCGAGCCGGGTATCGTTCCAGTCCAGATTGATGTCACGGATACGGCATCGATCGCCACTGCCGCCGAAATCGCCGCTGATACCAACATTCTGGTCAACAACGCGGGTATTGCCGCTCTGATCGACGGACCACTGGCGGAGGATTTCGAAACTCAGTCGCAGCGTCTCTTCGATACCAATTACTACGGCGTGGTTCGCGTGAGCCAAGCCTTCGAGCAAGCCCTCTCGAACAAGTCCCATGCCGCCATCATCAATGTTCTGTCCGACATCGTGTGGCTGCCACGGCCAATCCTCACTCCATATGCCGCCTCAAAAGCGGCCGCATGGAGCTTCACGAACCAGCTCCGGCATCACCTTCGTGATCGCGGCATCCAGGTTCTCGGTCTCCACGTAGGCTTCGTCGATACGGATCTGACCAACGGTATCGACGTCCCGAAGGCCAATCCGGCGGACGTCGTGCGCCAGACCTATGATGCGCTCGCCAACGGCAAGAGCGAAATCATGGCTGACGAGGGAACGGCTTTGCTGAAGAGTACGCTTGCAGCCGTAGATCCCGGTTATATCACGCCTCCCCAAGGCATGTTCTGATAGTGGCGAAGGCCGCCGGTATCTATAAACAGGCCATGGGCAGGAGATTCTCAGAATTTTCCTGCCCATGGCTTTAGCAATGCACGGCTCTTGAGAGGAAATTGAGATGTTGACCGCTAACCAACCCCTAGGAATCGATCAGTGCACTTGCTCCGCAATGAGAAAGGCTACTCGGCAGATTACCCGTTTCTATGATAGCCACCTAGAGCCAACCGGGCTACGTATCACGCAGTTTTTGAGCCTCGCCGCCCTTGAAGAAGCGGGCGGGGCTGCTGTGAACACTCTCGCCGAGCGGCTCGATATCGAGCGGACGGCTATGGGAAAGATGGTCGGCTTTCTTGAGCGCGACGGCTTTGTCACGATGAAGCCGTCTCCGACGGACGGCCGAGTTCGTATCATTGAACTTACAGACCAAGGCCGCCGCCTCCACAAGCAAGCAGAACCCCTCTGGCAAAAGGCGCAGCTGGAATTTGCGCAGCTTTACGGACCTAAAAAAGTCCAGACGCTGCGGCAGGAACTAAACGCCATCGATGTCGGAAATTCCGTGGCCGCTTCCGAAGAATAATCCATCGGGCTGGCGGCGACCGAAAAGCACGACTGAAATCCCCGTCGACCGGCCGTCGCGACCATTCACGAACCCGCCGGCTCGCTCTTGCGCAATCGAAGCCCCTGATGGACTCGAAAGCCCAGACCTTCAGGGTGTGGCGTTGGCTCCGAAGTCCGCAAAAGCCTGCTCGATGACTTTAGCGCCCGCGCCGGAGGCGACGAGAGCTGCCAGCAGGATTCTCGCCTGCCCCGGCCGCAAGGTGGAAGAATGAACAGCGCTGGCATCGGCAAGATCATGTCCGCCACCGCCACCGCCATAGCTTGAAACCAGCAATCCATCCGGCACCCGGCTGGAGACCACCACAGGCACGCCGACGCCGGCACAGCGCCTGACAGCCTCGACGAGACGCGGATTAGCGTTGCCGGAGCCCAGCGCCGCAAGAACGATGCCATCGGCATTGGCCCTCA
Source organism: Rhizobium sp. KNZ2-6A (assembly GCF_056755475.1). Taxonomy (NCBI): domain Bacteria; kingdom Pseudomonadati; phylum Pseudomonadota; class Alphaproteobacteria; order Hyphomicrobiales; family Rhizobiaceae; genus Rhizobium; species Rhizobium sp. KNZ2-6A. The sequence goes on from NZ_JBNDIC010000056.1 coordinate 24,239, forward strand.
GGCTGGCATCCACATGTATCGAGTCACAACCCGGATAGATCGCCACCACATCGACACGCACGCTGTCGAGCGCTGCGGCAAGGCGCGGGCTCGGCGGATTTTCGAGCGGCCGCGATTGCCGAAAAGCGTCGGCAACATCCGATGAGGACTTATAAAGCCCCCAGGCCGGCAGCCGCCGGCCGCCGAAACAGACGAGCACGCCGCGCTCGGTATTGACCGGATCGATAGCAGCAGCAACGGCTGCGGCAAGGTTGGCAGGGCCGTCAGCGTTCCGATGATCCGCGGTAAACTGCGCGCCGGTGAAGATGACGGGCTTGTTGAGCCCGTGCTGCAGATGGACGAGCAGCGCCGTCTCTTCCATCGCGTCGGTGCCGTGCAGGATGACGACGCCACTGACGGCGGCATCATCAAGCAATTCACCCACCTTGTCGCTGATAGCTTGCATGTCGGCAAGCGTGAGGCTTGCCGAATCCTTCGCCATCAATTCGATGGGTTTGAGATCGACGGACATGTCGGGCAGGAGCGCCAGCAGGTTTTCTCCCGTCAGAGACGGCGAGCTGGCGCCGTTACCGGCGCGCTTGCTTGCGATGGTGCCACCGGTCGCGATGACAGCCACCAGCGGATTGACCTTTCCTGCCGTCACGACTGGCCCCGCTCGGCTGCCAGCCGGTGGATGCGGTCGCGCAGCAGATACCAGCCGATGACCAAGGCCGGCGCGATCAGAATGAGCGAGGCGATCGTCCAGGTGCCGACCGGATAGTCGAGCGCCATCAGAACAAGTACCGCGAAGAGGAAGACCAGCGTTAGGATGCCGGTGTAAGGTGCGCCGAACATGCGGAAATCCGGACGCGCCATTTCGCTGCGCTTCGACAGCTTCCAGAGCTTCAGCTGGCACAGCACGATGACGCCCCAGGCAGAGATGATGCCGAGCGCCGAGAGATTGAGCGCAATCTCGAATGCAGCCGACGGCACCACGGCATTCAGCGCCACGCCGATGACCGTCACGACGGCCGTTACCGCAATGCCGCCATAGGGCACGCCTGCCTTGTTCATCCTCGCAAGCGCTGCCGGCGCCGAGCCGGAAACGGCCATCGAATGCAGGATGCGGCCGGTGGAATAAAGGCCGGCATTGAGCGAGGACAGCACGGCCGTCAAGACGACGAGGTTCATGATGACATCGGCGCCTTGGATGCCGATCGTTCCGAAGAAGGTAACGAAGGGGCTCTCGCCGGCCTTATAGGCCGTATAAGGCAAAAGCAGCGACAGAAGCAGCACCGAGCCGACATAGAAGATCAGCAGGCGCGCAACCACCGTGCGGATCGCGCCCGGCATGACCTTGCGCGGATCTTCGGTTTCACCCGCCGTCGTTCCGATCAGCTCGATCGACGCATAGGCAAAGACCACGCCCTGAATGATGACGAAGGCAGGCAGGATGCCGTTGGGGAAGAAGCCGCCGCTATCGCTGATGACGCTGAAACCAGCCGTATGGCCGGCGATCGGCGTGCCGGAAACAACGAAATAGATGCCGATGACGAGGAAGCTTGCAAGCGCCAGAACCTTGATCAGACTGAACCAGAATTCGAGCTCGCCGAAAACCTTGACCGACAGAAGGTTCATGACCAGCACGGCCATCAGTGCAATCAGCGCGAAGACCCACTGATCGATACCGGCAAGCCACGGTACATAATGCTTGAAGAAGTTCATGTAGAGCGCCACGGCCGTCACATCGGCAACCGATGTCATGGCCCAGTTCAGCCAGTACATCCAGCCGACCGCAAAGGCCATCTTCTCACCGTAGAACTCGCGTGCATAGGAAACGAAGGAGCCGGAGCTCGGGCGGTGCATGATCAATTCGCCAAGCGCACGCAGCACCAGAAAGGCAAAGAAGCCGCAGAGCGCATAGACGAAGATCAAGGCCGGACCGGCTGCGGCGAGCCGCCCGCCAGCACCAAGGAAGAGACCGGTGCCGATCGCGCCGCCAATGGCGATCATCTGGATTTGGCGCGGCTTCAAGGCCTTGTGATAGCCAAGGTCCTCATTGGCCGGCGGCTGGCGATCTACCGGCACATTCTGGATGGTTTCAACTGACATTGCTCCTCCCTTGAGCCGTTTGTCCATGGACGGGTCCGGGGTGCTTGTTTGCACCCGACAGGATGCCCTTTCGCTTTCATCAAGCCGTCGATCGAAGCTTCTGATCGCCGGCCATGCTGTAATGCTGTATGACAGATTTTTCTTCTTAGTCATAGAATTTGCCTGAGGTCAACCCGGCCGCAGGCTTATTGACGCGGTTCGGCGCAATCGATAACAGGTTTTAAATCTGTCATACAGCTTGACAGATAAAGCATGATTTCGACCGTAGGAGGATAATGTGGTCAAGACGCGAAGCGAGTATGATCTGCTGGGCGAAAAGGATATTCCAGCCGATGTCTATTGGGGGGTGCACACTGCTAGAGCGGTCGAAAACTTCCAGGTAACGGGCACGCCGATCGGGCGTTACACGCATCTCATCCGCGGCCTTGCCTTCGTCAAGGAAGCGGCGGCGCTTGCCAATCACGAGCTTGGCCTGCTCACCAAGGAGAGGCTCGATGCCATCGTGCGTGCCTGCCGGGAAATCCGTGCCGGCGAGCTTCACGAACAGTTCGTCGTCGATGTCATCCAGGGCGGCGCCGGCACTTCGACCAACATGAACGCCAACGAGGTCATCGCCAATCGGGCGCTCGAACTGCTCGGCCATGCCAAGGGCGACTATGGCCATCTTCATCCGAACGATCACGTCAATCTCAGCCAGTCCACCAACGATGCCTATCCCACAGCCGTCAACGTCGCGGTAATCGAGGCGATCGATGGTCTCGCAGCCGCGATGAAAGCGCTGCAGGGAGCTTTCGAGCGCAAGGCCAAGGAGTTCGACAGCATCCTGAAAGTCGGTCGCACGCAGCTGCAGGACGCCGTGCCGATGACCCTCGGACAGGAATTCAGAACCTTCGCCGTCATGCTCGGAGAAGACAGAGCCCGCCTGCTCGAATCGGCTTCCCTGCTCCATGAGGTCAATCTCGGCGCCACCGCCATCGGCACCGGCCTCAATGCGCCGGCCGGCTATGCCGCCCTTGCCTGCGCCCATCTGGCCCGGCTGACGGGCCGCCCGCTGGTCACCGCCAGCGACCTCATCGAAGCAACGCAGGATCCCGGCGCCTTCGTCCATCTTTCGGGTGTACTGAAGCGCGTCGCGGTCAAGCTTTCGAAGACGTGCAATGACCTGCGCCTGCTCTCCTCCGGTCCACGGGCCGGCATCGGCGAAATCACGCTGCCGGCGATGCAGGCCGGTTCGAGCATCATGCCCGGCAAGGTCAATCCGGTGATCCCCGAAATGGTCAACCAGGTGGCCTTTTCCGTCATCGGCAACGACATCACCGTGACCATGGCCGCGGAAGCCGGCCAGCTGCAGCTCAATGCCTTCGAACCGATCATGGTGCGCGCACTATCGGAAAACATCATGCATCTGACCGCGGCCTGCCATATCCTCGCCGAACGCTGCGTCGATGGCATTACCGCCAATCCCGCCCTCATGGCGCAACGCCTGCAGGAATCGATCGGCCTTGCCACGGCACTGAACCCGCTGATCGGCTATCAGGCGGCAACCAAGGTTGCGCGCGAAGCGCTGGCAACCGGGCGCACAGTGCCGGAAATCGTGCTGGACCATGGGTATTTGACCGCGGAAGAGCTTTTCGAGGCGCTGCGGCCTGAGCGGCTCGCCAATCTGCCGGCCGTCGTCAACGGTGCGGCTGATCCTCGCCGATGATCGTGGTCACCACGCGCTTGACCTGACCGAGATGGGCTTCCATCGCCGCGATGGCCCCCTCTTCCGATCCCGCCGCAATCGCCTCGACGATGCGGCGGTGCTCGACATTCGAGGCCACGCGACGCTGCGCCATCATGTTGACGAGTTCCGATTGCCGCATCAGCGCATCGCGGGCATCGGATACGATCTTGTAAAAGACGGCATTTCCCGAGGATTCGGCGATCATCGAATGGAATTCCGAATCCAGATTGACCCACTTCAGGGGATCTTCTTGCCCGTCCATCTCATCGCAAAGTTCAAGCAATCGCGCCAATTGCTGCTCAGTGCGCCGCAGCGCCGCCCAGCCGGCGGCAGGAACCTCGATGAAGGGTCGCGCTTCGATCAGATCGCGCGCGGAATAGCCGCCATAGCGTAGTTCCGGACCGGGGGTGGAGGTCATGACATAGGTGCCGCTGCCAGTGCGGGTCTGGGTAAGGCCGAGCGTCTGCAGCGAGCGGAGCGCCTCACGGATGATCGGGCGGCTGACACCATAACGGGCGGCAAGCTGCGACTCGGCGGGCAGCCTTGTCCCAACCGCCAACCGTCCCGATGTTATCGCCGAACGAATATCATCAAACACTGCTTCGGCAGCGTTTTTCCGACTGATCGGACTTGTATAAGATAACCAATCAGCCACCTCACTCATGGCGATAAGCCTTTACAAACATTATTGGCTTGTCAAGGATCGACCCCTGAAATGGCGTATGTTTGACAGCCGAAAACGATCCGAAAATCGCCTTTTGCAGAATGGATCCAACTGGTTCAGGCAGAGCTCGTTTCTTTGCTCTCACCCCCGACAATGAGATCTCGCACTTGATGTGCCTTCATCCGTAATTTAAAGAAATCCTTATACCTTTATATGGGAGCTGGATTTGCCCTTACCCCTGTTCGCTTTGTTTCTGGCCGCGTTCGCGTTCGGCACGACCGAGTTCGTCATTGCAGGTATTCTCCCGGATGTGGCTGAGGGCCTGGGTGTCTCGATCCCATTTGCCGGCTATCTGGTTTCCGGTTATGCGCTCGGTATCGCAATCGGTGGCCCGCTCCTGACCATGGCGACCCGGCAAGTCTCGCGTTGGACCATTCTGATTGCCCTTACGATCGCCTTTTGCCTGGGGCAGGTCGCTTGCGCGCTCGCGCCCGACTTCGCCAGCATGCTTCTCTTCCGCGTTGCGACCGCGATCGCGCACGGCGCCTATTTCGGCATTGCCATGGTGATTGCCGTCGGCCTCGTCCCGCAGGCGTTCCGGGGGCGTGCCGTCGCGGTCATCCTCGCCGGCTTGACGGTCTCGAACATTATCGGCGTACCCATCGGTGCGGCGATCGGCGGACTTTGGGGATGGCGGACGACATTTTGGGCCATGACCTCGGTCGGTGTCCTCGCATTGGCCGCGATCTGGGCCTTGATCCCATCAACGAAAACCGAAGTTCAGCCATCCGGCCATCTGAGCCGCGAAGTGCGCGTTCTTGGCCGCCAGCAGGTTTGGACCTCGCTTATCATCGTGCTTGCCCTGATGATCGGGCAAATGGTGCCTTTCACCTACATCACGCCGCTCCTGCGGGAAGTGACGGGCCTCGATGCCATGCTTATTCCGTGGGTGCTCCTGCTCAATGGCGTCGGAGCAACTTTGGGTGTCTTGTTGGGCGGGCGGCTCTCGGATTGGAAACTGATGCCATCGCTGATCGTCATGCTCGCCATTCAGGCTGCGATATTGGTCGTCCTTTACCTTGTCAGCCCCTATCCCGTGCTGATGACCGTGACGATCTTCATTTGGGGTGCGCTTAACTTCGCGATCGGCGCTCCGGTTCAGGCGCGCATTCTGATGTGGACGGCCGATGCACCGAGCCTTGCCTCCTCCCTCATCCCCTCGGGCTTCAACATCGGCATCGCGATCGCCGCGGTCATCGGCGCCGCTCTGCTCGAGGGTGGATATGGCTATCGCAGCCTGCCGGTGCTGGGTGCCGTCGCACTTGCCTTGGCCTGCGTGGTTGCCATCCTCTCCGCAGCACACGAAAAACGCATCGGCGCCATGCCGCCAGTTGCGGTTTTCACGTGATTTTGCACGGCGCCGGGATTTGGCGCGATACGTCGCAAACGATGGGGGCCTGTCGGACGTTTTGAAGCGCAGATCGGCTCGGCGATCAAGTCGCTCCAGACAATGTCATCTGTCCCGTTGACATGGGCATTGGTATGACTGGAGCTACTCTTGTCTAAAGCGGCTAGAAGAGGTCTGACGAACTAATTAAGCGCTTACAAACCGAATTTCGTGAAAGTAATCGAAGGATAGACATCCGGCATGACGCTCTTCATAAGGTCACGCTCGGCGGCTGTGGCTTCCGATCCCACCACGCGCGGGTTGCTGCGTGTTCCTGCCAACCGGATATATCCGGCGTCGACAATCTGCCCCGGGCCAATCGTGATGGTACTTTCACCCCCAAATGGTCGGACATAGCTGAATGTTCTACCGAAGAGGCCGTCATTGTCACCTCCCGCTTCGATGGTCGTATTTCCATAGTGGCACGACGCGTATGTGATGGCGTAGCGACCAGGGGCAACGGGTACGAACCATCTTTCATATTTTTGCGCCGTCGCGGAGAACAATTGGCCGAGGGAAAGTTTATTTGGATTTTGCAAGCGATAAGAGGGTGCGGAACCAACCGACAGAGGAGGTTCCGTCTCATCTGGCTTTTCCGCAAGCGCATCCTTGGGTTCTCTTTCTTAATCGGACTTAATCGGAGTGTACCTTGCAGCCTTGGGCGGCCTTCTCTGATGATTGAGCTGCATGATTGTCAGTTCTGACGGGCTGCAAGTTGGCGCTGGACAAGTTCCTGATCCAAAACGCGATCCGGCGAAAGCTTAACGAGCTCAGAGCGGTCGATCGGAGCAAACCCTTGAACGAAGTCTGCGATCGGCGTTGGAGGAATTGCGTAATCCAGGTTAAATCCGTCAAGGCCGTTTTGATAGCCGTTCGCGGTCAGCAGTTTTGCCACCTCCTCCCAGGATGCAAAACCAAAGACGCTGTTAGCGCCCTCTTGTCGTGCCAGTAGGACGAAATCAACTGTCGGCAAGACTGCCGGCAGTGCGTCACCCCAAACAGCGATAGTACGAACATGACCGCCAATCAGCATGTATAGGATCTGTGGAACAAACTGTTTGTCCCCGCACTTGGCTTGCCGGAGCGGCTGGCCGTAGTTCCAGCGCCATGCGTTGTGAAGCTGCGACGAAGGGAGATACAGGATCGGATCACTGGACTGAGAGAGAATCGCATCCACACCGAATTCATTGCCGGCGTTCCAACCGCGCAGAAATCCCTCCTTGGAATAAGGACCATCCCCCATCCCATTCATTTGGGGATCATGAATCTGGCAAGGAAAACGCTGAAGAAGCGAGGTAATTTCTATCTCAGCTTCCAATCCAAAAAAGCTTGGTCGGCAGTAATTAATATTTATATCGGCTTTTGCTGTATTCTTGCGAAATAAGCCCCGCTTTTCCTCACTGAAGGCGAGCGTGAAATAAACACCGGTAATCGCGTTGTGATAAACTGCCTGCTTGCCGCTTAGCTGATAATTTCCACGCGCTGAAAGAAATTTGGTTATCTCTTCAATTCCAGCCGACGTATGAAAATCAAGATGTAGATCATAGCTCATCGTGTCACTGGTCTCGCCTAATTCCCTTCGTAGGGATCTTTAAATATTGACTTATACTCGCCGAGTGCTTCGAGGGTAGAATCAATTTGCGGTCTATATTTAGGAGCCTCCCGTCTGTAGGCCTTTAAGAGTGTGATACCGTCCTCGATTCGATAATTCGCTCGGCACATTCCATAGAAAGTTTCAAATAGGTTCATCAACCAACGCTTTTCTGCATATTTTGCCTTCGAGAATTCTCCAATCAGTGTATCACCCGAAAATTGGATAGTTCTGCCGTAGTAGATCGCTGATAGGACTGCCCGTATGCGCTCTTCAGGACTATTGTCAGCACGCGAAAGCGCTTTGATTATCTCTTCCTCGCTTCTGTTTTCGGGTGGTTCGTATTTCATTTGATGGGCCTTCCTTTCGGTGCGAACAACCCGGAATTACGGTGACAGTGCACTTATTTCCTCAATGATGACCTTGGTTTGATCGCAAAAGAGGATTTGCAGGCGCCCGTGCCCACTTTGGGTAGCGTGATTTGGAATATTAGGGACGGCGATCCGAGCAAGGCGGGCATTTGCTTGTTTTGGTCAGATCGGGGAATCTTATTGAGTGCACTGTCACCGTAATTCGGGCTGCCAGAACGTCAAACATACCCCATATTCATCGAGTAGGTCATCAGCCACCTCAAACTCAAATGCTCGATGAGGAAAGCATTCGAACAGCGCCATCTTCCAATATCGCGCAAGCTGCTGTGCAAAAATATGGCACAACTTATAGTCTTTTTCTGTCAAGCCAACACGAGAGACCGAACTCTCACGGGTGTCTTCCCATTTCGAAAAGAATTGACTAACAGAAAAATTGTTTTGATAGCGTTCGACATCAATGCGCTGAGCGCTCGGTTGTAATTGGCCTGCTTCGGTTACTTTTAATCCTGCAAGACGAAGCCCACGGGAAATATCGGCCGAGGCATTCGCACGCCAAAATACATGGTCTTCATGTTCGATAAAATCAGGTGACAGTATTCCAAAAACCGCTAGCGCTTGCTCTACGGATACTAGATTCCCAACATAGCTAAAGAATTCACCTGAGCCGATGTCTGAAGTAAACAAGCCCAAGATCTCCTTAGAGACTTTCCCTTCACAAACGTCCATTATTTCAACCCTAGATCTTCCAAGATGGATTGTGGAACATTTCCTTCAAAAACCTTAGTGTCACTTCCTTTTTTGGGAAACCACGTTCCATTCGGCGCTTGGTTCCATTCGACAACCTTAATTCTCGCTCCAGAGACATCATACAGAGCCCTCCCGTCAGGGCCATACACTACAGCATGACCGTTTCCGAGATTAGCATATGAATTTGGCAATTGATCTCGAAGCGGATATTGAACTGAGCCTCTCGAACCTGTGACAGAGACGTTGGTTTGGGTAAGGCCTCTGGAGAAATTTAAGTCAATCGTGTTACCTGCGGAGTCTGTCAGAAACCTTGGTGCGCTTTTCGGTGTATTGGCCCCCGTTGTTACGGTGCCCTCACTACCTCTAGTAAAACCTTCCAGCCCGAGTGATGCTCCGGCAACAACAAGCGCGGCGATGTTATCGTAGCCAATCTGCTTCCACGCTTCGGCAACAGATGGTCGATATTGTTGAAGCAGCGCTATGATATCCTGTCGCTCATCGTAGATTGCCCGCTTCAAATCACGATTTGCTGTCTCATCGAAATGGCCGCTGAGAATTTCGTTCTCAATATCGCGGTAGCCGCTGTCCGGCAGGTTCATGAATAGTGTCGAAAGATAATCCGGTGAAACGTAGTATTCCGCCGCGATCAACGCTTGTGTCACAGCTGAAACACAAGCTGACCCCTTTGGCGCGGCATCGCAGGCTGCCTTAAGTTGGTGATCAGTCTCCTTATCCTCTTGAGTGTACTGATCGACCATCGACTGATAGCTCGCGATCTGCGCAGCACTGCAGGTCCCGCTATCCCTGCATTCCTCAAGTTTGGCTTTCGCGACGACGCGCGATCGTGCCTTGTTTTGTGCAAGATAGTTGAACTGATAGTTCGCGGCCCCATAAGCAGCGCCTTCGCCACCACCGACCATTCCTCCGACCGTGGCGCTGAGGCTGGCTCCGACCAGTGCGGCAAGCGTCTGCTTGTCCTGATCGGACAAGGTACTATCCTTTAGCATTCCTTTGACGAGATTGCCGATCGCTGGAGCTAGCAATGTCGTCGTCGCGCCACCAAGAGCACCCTTCAGAGCGCCCTCCCAGCCGTTAACACCACCAAGCAGACCTGCGCCAATTGCGTGCAACAACGCGCGACCCGCACCGCCCTCTTCCCAATACGCCGCATCCTCGGGGTGACCGGCAGCAAGGGCCTGTCCTTCAAACTGGTCTGCAATGGTCGCCACCAGCCCCGCCATCGTGGCCTGCGCCGCCTGCAGATCGGCCTGCGTCTTGTACTGGTCGCGCAGAATATTCTGCAGATCCGGCAGGCCGGGCAGCGAGGTGTTGGTGTTGTCGGTATCGCGGCGGATCGTGCCGATGTCCTGCGTCTGGTGCGCGGGATCGGTAATCGTGACGCCGATATTGCCGCCGATGGCCGAATAGGCCTTGCCGGTCTCACTCTCGCCGGCCTTGACCGGCGGGGCGATTGTGAGCCCACCCGTGCCGATCCCGCCGCCATAAGTGCTGGCCTTCCAGGTCGAGTGCGTGTCGATATCAGCGACCGTCAGTGTACCGGTCGAAAAGCTGTTGCGACCTTCGCCAGCTTCACTGGTGATCAGCCCGCCGATGAGCGACGTCTGGCCGCTGACATCGATGTTGAGGCCGCCGCTGCCAGCATGAATGCCTGATTGTTCGGACACGAGCACCGCATCGCCCTTGCCCTTCTGCACGGTGCCGGAGATGCCGGTGTTTCCAAAGCCGATCTGGCCGGAGACATTGAACTGGTCGGCCTTGGCCTTCTGCGTATCCACCTGGCTTTCGATCGTCAGGTTCTTGACATCGATCGCAACCGCATTGCCGGCGACCGTCGCCCCCTTCAGCGCGAGATCGTTGGTGACGATGGTGACATCACCGGTGCCGTTCACATGCGTGTTCGTATGGTTGGTGCCGGAGGTTTCCGAACCGCCCTTGCCGTAGGAGGCGTTGACCCCCACGCCGGTCTCCTGGCAACCGCCCTTGCTGGTGCAACCAAAGTTGACGCCGACGCCCACGCTCCAGGATTTGTTCGAGCTGGTCGAATCCGACGTGCCGGTGGCAGCGTTGAGGTTGATGTCGCCATTCGCCGCCGACAGGAAGATATCGCCGGTCAGCGGATCGCCAGGAAGGGTGGGGATGCCGTTCTTGTCGTAGCCGGCCACGATCTGCGCACCATCACTGGTGATGGAGCCTTTCTCGGCCTCCATGGTGATGGAGCGCCCCGCGCGAATATCCGTCACGACCGGGGTCGAGGAAGACGAGGACCAACTGTTTTCCTGACGGCTTACGCCGGCATTGATGCCGATGCTGAAGGAAAGACCGGTTCCAACCTTCGGATCCGCGCTGGTAAGCCCCTCATATGCGCCCTTCAGTCCCTTGTAGCCCTCGTAGAAACCGAGGCCGGCAATGGCCGTATTGGTTACCGCATTGACGCCTCCGCTGTCCGAAAGGCGCTCGGCCGAGTTCATGATGCTTTGAGCCGCCTTGCCGACTTGGCTCGTCACCGAGATGGTCACACCGGCAAAGGTCTTTTCATGCACCTCCTCGTAATTGGTGACGTCGTTGGCCGAGAGCAGATTGATATCGTTCTTGGCAAAGAGAGTGACGTCGCGATCGGCCGAGGCGCTGGTCGCCTGCAGGTTGACGTTGTTGCCCGCCGAGATGTTGAGGTCACGGCCCGCCGCCAATGTCGATATTGCATTGGTATCGGACTGCTGCGCCTTGCTGTCCTTGGTCGACTGCGCCCCAATCCCGATCGAGAAGCCGCCATTGCCGGCGGAAAGGGCTAGGCCGAAACCGGACTTCTTCTGCTGCTCGGACTGTGACGAGCTTTCGGCGCCGGGTGTGACGTTGACGTCGCGAGCGGCCGACAGGTTGATGTCACGATCGGCACTGACGGACGATCCCATGATATTGAGATCCGTTGTCCTCGCAGTCAGGTTAACGTCCTTCCCGGCCGTAAGCTCTGAGCCGATGTTGTCCGTGGAAGATTGCTGACCCTGCTTTTCATTCTTGCCGTAGAGCGAGATGAAGCCGCCGCCGGAGCCGACGAAGAGGCCGGAATCCTTGCGCTGGCTGTCGGACTGGTGGTTCTCCTGCGCGCCAATGATCGAGACGCTCTCGCCGGAGACGTTGAGCGAACCATCTGCGTTGACCTTCGAGCCGACAATGGCGGCTGCCTTGCCAGCATCGAGATTGACGTCGCCCGAGGCTGAGAGCTGAGAGCCAACCGTCGTTTCGTTGTAGCCATCATAGCTCGAGCTGCCGCTGCGAAGGAAACCCTTGCGTTTGGCGCTGTCATGCTCGGTTTCGGTATCCTTGCCGGCGGTGACGATCAGATTTCCGCCGGTCTGGATACCAAGATCGGCAGTGTGGGTGGCGTCACCCGCCGTTACCTTGGAGGCGGAGATCGTGGTGTCGCCGCCGGATATGA
>NZ_JBNDIC010000057.1:0-35056 GCF_056755475.1 Rhizobium sp. KNZ2-6A
ACCACTGCTGCTACGCCTGGCGAACACTGCAGGAGCGGCCATGGAAGATCATGTCAATTGCCCGACGGCAATGGGCACAAGGGTTCTGATCAATGACGGCTGGTATAAACCGTATGGCCGCATTACGTCGGCTCCAAATGTTAGAGAAAGCAGCGCCATCTCTGCGACTAGCGCATGGTGGAGTTGCCTGGCAGCACTTCGAACTTTCAGAATTTATCTGGCGTGAAGTAGGTCTGGGCGAGGGCGCGCACGGCCTGGGGCGTCACATTCTCATAGCCGCTTTGATTGGAGCGCAGAAAGTCGATGTAGCGGGCATCGGCCTGAGCTTCACAACAGCCGGCTCGCGGGTGGCATTCGGGCCGGCATTGGAAACAATGGCGGCTACTTCAGGTTTAGTTAGCCTACCCATAGGGATGGCCAAGTCTTTTCATGCGGCAGAGCCCCGATTAACGTTCGCCTGTCTACATTAAGTCTACTCACCTCTTGGCAAGTTCACCGAGGTGGTTTCGCCCGCTTTCACCTCTACATCGTCGATAACCTGTTCGGGCAGGCTGCCGACGACAAGACGGTAGCGGCCGGGCGGCAGTTTCTGCGCCAGGCCACCAACAACGCCGGATGCCACTTCGGCTCCGTCCGAGCCGAGAACGTGGTAGTCAGGCGAGATAGCGGCGTTCAGGGCGGAGCGGAGCGAAGCCTCGTCCCGCGCATCGATGAAGTCGCCGCCGCCCGCCGCAGACCAGTTTCGGAATTTCTCCTTCAACGCCGCGTCACCAAGATCGAAGCCGACGATATTCAGACGCACATCGAGACCGGCAGCCCGAAGCGCCGCTATCTCGGAGGCCGGGTCGCCGCCGCATGTTTCCTCGCCATCGGTGATAAGCACGACCAGCCGTCTGCCACCTGCCGACGTCATGTCATTCGACACCTCGCGCAGACTGGCGGCAATGGCGGTCTTGGCGCCGTCCTCTGCCGTGATCCTTTCGATCGCACCTTGAGCAGTTGTGGGGTCGAGCAAGCCGAGGGGCAAGGCTACGGTACCTGCGCAGGCCCCTTTTCCTCCGGTCCCGAAGACGCGAAGGGCAAAGGATGTCCCGGGAGACAGGGTATCGGCGATCAGATCGGAGAGGATGGACTTCGCGATGTCGATCTTTCGCTTCCCGCCGATCCGCTGAAGCATGCTTCCGGAGGCGTCAAAGATTACCTCGATGGCACGATTGGTCGGTGTACGGACGTCATCGTCAGTGATCTTGGTGACCTTCAGACGCCCGAGTTCCGGGAGCGTCGTCTCGAAACGCCAGGTCACGCGATAGGGCAGCGGGCGACGCAGGATTTCGGAGAGTTTCTGAAAGGCGCGGCTTGCGTCCCCGCGCGTGGCGAATTGCTGGTGCAGCCCACCTGCGAAGCTAGCCCAATCCTGCATCTGGCTGGCCTGCGCCTGCGCGGCCCGATCGTGGGTCGCGGTCGGAATGCGCAGGGCAAAGATCCGGGGATGGGCGGCCTCGAGTGCCGACCAGAGTTCGCCCACCCGGCTGCTGGTGAATGACGCGTCAGTAAGCAGGACAATGGCATGCCGGCCCGGTTCGCGAGCCAAAGCCCGTGCGGCCACGATCAGCGCCTGCTCGGCATCACTGTCGGAGTCGGTGCCTGGATAGGCCTGCAGCGCGGCCCATGCCTCAGCAGGGGTGGTGGCGAAACGCTGCAAGAGGGGCTCGCCCTCTTGGGAATTGATCGCGCGGAAGGGGACGAAATTCATCGTCTGTACACCAGGTGCGAGTTGGGTCGCCATCTCCTGCACCGCGGCCAGGATCGCTGGGGTGAAGGAAGACACGCTGAGGCTGGTGTCCCAAGAGATCACGACGGCATCTGGGGGCTTGCTGACTTCCAACAAATAAGGGCCCTGTCCCGGCTCCAGCGCAGCCGTGAGCTCCTCCGCATCCCGTACGAGGGGTACGCTCAAGCCTGCGCGGTTCCTCAGGTCGAATGCGGCACCGTCGGTATCCGTCCTCAGGGCGAGCCGCAGCGCCTCCGCTGGCGGGTCGATGCGGTACCAGAGGGAACGTCGCGCCTCGCTCACCTTACCGCTGCCAACCACGTCGGGTGCCAGGGGCACAGCGCCCTCGGCGCTCTCACCGCCGGGAAGCTCCGGCGTTTCCTCGCTAGGCGGGTTGAGCCGTTCGTAGAGCGCGACGGAGCTCTGCGCTCCCCATTCGCCGAGGATCGAGCCGCCTGCAGCGGCACCACGGTGCTCGACGACCGAGACCGTCGCCGGCATGGCGGCAGTGTCGGCGTCGGGTGCGTCGACGACGAAGCGTAGGGCACGCGCCCAGATCGGCGTATCAGGCAGGAGGACACCGGTTTTGAGCCCAGAATCGAATGTCAGATCGCCGACGGGCTTCCATGGCCCTAGCGGCCCTGCCGTGCTGGCAAGGACTGTAAGTCTGCTGATCCGGTTCTCGAGCGCCACCGCCGGGTCGGCAGTCACCGCGATACGGGCCACCGGCGCGACCCGGTTCTGGAAGAACTGCATGATCCATTCGGCACGCCCCCGTTCCGGACCGCGGAATCGGACCGTGCCGCCCGGCCATTCCGTCGCCTCGCCGACGAGCGTAGAGTCTGTCTCGGAGGCCCGCACGATGTGGCCCCCAAGCTCCGGTAGCGCGAGATCCCTGGCTTCCGGCAGCGCTTGGGGCGGCACGAGAACCGAAAGTTTGGAAAGGGTTGCGGTCTCGCCACTGCCATTCCAACGGTCGAGCGGCACGAGGCGCAGATGCGTCGCCGAGATGTCCGGTGGGAAAACGACAGGCTGGGCGCGGGGCAGCGGCGCTAGTTCCCCTTCCAACACGGGTGAAAATTCGTCGCCGCTCGCCACCTCGATCCGGAAATGCCGGAGCCGCTCAGCCGGCGATCCCGTCGCTGGCGGGGTGAGGAGGAGACCTGCTACCGGTAGCGCCGCGTCGCTCGCAAGATCGATGTCTAGCGGTTGGCCGACCCGCAGCGCAATAGACGCTCCGTCCATCTGCCCGTCGAACAGGGCGGCGCTTTCAGAAGGGACGATGGCGCCGAAGCTCGGTCGGGCAGCGTCCAGCGCGCCGAGCAGGGTGGCCGGGAGAGGCCTGGCTGGTGCGGGACTGAGCGGGGCGGCCCCATCGCGGGCCGTGGCGCGGCCTTCAGCAAAGTCCAAAGTCGCGCCGGTCGCCGGATCGACCAGAGCGACGGCCCATTGGACCGCGGCACCGTCTCTAAGTCGCGGCGGTGCATCGATACGCAACTGCACCGGTGTGCTTGAAGGCAGCTTGTCGGGAAGTCCGCTGACCTGCCACTCGTCGTCGGAAACCCAGCTGACCAACCTCGCCTCTGGCAGGCCGGGCGGAAAGGCGACCTCCACCGACAGGCTCTGCCCCCGCACGTCGTTAGCCGCGAACGTGGCTCGCGCGGGTTGGCTCTCCCTGGTCATCCCGGCCGGCAGACGATCGAAGGGGGGCGCGAGCGCCACCGTGATCTGCCCCGGTGCCGCAGAGACCCCTGCACCCTGCAAGGTGATGTTAAGCGGCCCGGCGGGAAGGATCTCCTCCCAGGTCGCGATGAGCCGGGACGGATCGCGCACATCCTGCGAGAAGTCGAGCGACAACGTGTCGTCCCCGGTTGGAAGCGACAGGGTTCCGCGCGCGGATGTTTCAACCGGGGCGCTCACCGTCAGCGTCACCAGATGTGGGGCCTTAAGGGGCAGGGCCAATTGGTCCCTGTCCCCGCTATGGTCGAGCCAGAACCGCAACGGCGCCTCGCTGAGTTCGGTGGCATGAAGGATGTCGTCGTTCGGCTCCTTCTCCTCATTCGGACGGGGAGGTGTCGTCCGTTCGGTGGACACTGTCCAGGGGCCGTCGCCACTGAGTTGCAGGATGTGTCGTCCCGGCGCCAACTGCAGGCGCGAGAGCGTTGCGCCGCCATCGCCAAGGTTCGTAGCCCCTGCTACCTCGGCCATGGCCGTGTCGAGCAGATTGAGGCTGACCTCACCGTTTGCCTTTGCGTTGATAGTCCACCAGTTGAGCGCTCCCTCCGGGATCTGTAGCGCCACATAGTCGCGTTCGCCAGGGATGAGGTGTCCGCTGAGCATGGCGCCGGTCGTTAGCGGTGAAGCATAGCTCTCCAGGTCGTTCGGTTCGGCCTCCTGACCCGGTGCAAGGGGTGGCGCAGGCTCCAGCGCCACGACATACGGCTCGGATGGGCCGAGGTTGCCATTGACCTTCACGCCGTAGCGGCCAGGTGGCAGGGCGTAGGGACCAAGACGAAGCGAACCCGTGCCGGTCATTGTGTTGGCAAGAGCGATATCCTGATCGTTGATGAGGGTGACATTTACTGGCCGGTCGGATCGTGTATTGAGCGCGACGGTGATCTGATCCGCGACGTCCGGCGGGACGGTGAAGACGTAGACGTCGGTGTCGGTGTCGCTTGCCGGGGCGTAAAGTCTCGCGCGACGGCTCTGACCCACCACGATTTCATGTGCACGGGCAATGTCAAAGTCAGGCTCGGCGCCAAAGTCGCTCGGTTCCTCGGGAGCTGTGGCGGAAAGCAATAGTGGCGCGCCCGCGGCGAGGCCGCGCAGCCTGAGCCGGTAGTCGCCAGGATCGAGCCGCAGATCGGCGCTTATGGCCATGCCGTCGTCCGGCGGTCCAGCTAGGGTGAAAAAATAGGATTGGTCTGGGCCAAAGGCCTCCAGTGACACGTTCTGACCCACCGGAGCCTGTAGGCTAATGTCCCACAGGCGCGTGGCACCTTCTGGCGTCAGCCTCCAGGGAAATTCGATCGTATCGCCTGTGCCGGCGAGTTGGGTGCGGAAGGCATCGGTCGCGATAGTCGCTGTCTGCGGTGGTGAGTTCTCGACCTCCTCGCCATAGACTCGCCAGCGCATCGTCGTGGCCGGTGTTGCCATGGCGAGGAACCAGCGACCCGGCTCCAGAAGCAACGGCGCACTCAGCACAAGGCCTGTGGCGGAATCGACGCCGGCTCGCCAGACGACGTTGGGGGTGCCGTCCTGCGAGACGCGGATCAATTCGACCAATCCATCGATCCCAGGCACGGTCTCCAGGCGAACCCGCCAAAGGCCGGCCAACGGGATCTCCCAGGCCACAAGATCCTGCTCCCCGTTCCTGGCGGTACCACGGACGCAGAAGGGACCGGTTTGTGGCGCGCCGGCGAGCTCGGGCGTGTCATTGGGTTCGACCTCCGCTGTGCAAGCGCGCGCTGCCGAGGGAGCGAGCCCGAAGACGAGAAACAGCGCGAGGAGGGGGGCACCGGCGCGCATCCCGATCAAGGCCCTGGCCCCGATCCGCTGCCTGCACAGGCCTTCGACGCCACCTCGAGTGCGCGCCGCCTCTTCTCGTTCTCCTCCTCCATCTTTGCGATGCCCTGGCTGAGCTTGACGATCGCCTTTCCGGCATCGCCACCGCCGCCGGTAACCGCCAGCAGGATGGCTACCGGAGCCACGAGCCGCCCCAACCGGGCACCCACACTCGCGAAGAACCCGGCATTGCGGCAGGCGACATCCTTGTTGAGTTCGGCCTCTTCGGTCATCGACGCGCGGGTGCCGTCGGCGAATTCATCCTCGACCAGCCCGTGCAGGGGATCGACGCTCCACCAAGCCAGCCTGGACTCCTGCGTAATCGTTGGCTCAATGGGGGAGAAGAGAACGCGGCCAGCCCGGAGTTGGTCGGCTGCGCGATCCCGCGCCTCTGGGGACAAGAGGGCGAGCTCTTCCTCCGAAGTCACAACGTGGGCAGTTTGCCGTTCGCGCGCGTAGGACCAGACGGCAACGGCATCCGGCTTGGGTGAGGTGTCGGCAAAGCCTTCGGTGCCGAGTTGCAGCACCAACCGTTCGGCAAGCACCGACGCGACGGCCCAGGCGGCTGCATCGTGGGCCGGATCAGCCGATTGCGGTACCGCAGGCTCCCTCCCGCGTCGCATCTGGTTACGCAAGGTGAGCCCCGGATAGCCGTCCGGCGGCTCGGGGGCGGTGGTCGACCAGAACGTGGTCAAAACGCCGAGCGTGCGGGGTTCCGGCGCCGTCGCGTCGGAAATTTCTCTGAATATTGCGCGCCGTAGCCCGTCGAATCCATCCATGGCCCCGCCGATACGTCTTGCCTGCGCAGCGATGCCGCTGTTGGTCAGCGCGAGGTCGTTGGAGGCATCCTCTACCTGTATGGCTCCTGTTGCACCGTCGAGCGGCAGGAACGTCACCAGTTGCAGGAAGTCGAGATAGGCGCCGTTGGCATCAGGCAGCGGAGTGGCGGGACCTGCGCGCCGAAGCAAGGCAAAGCTCTGCCTCTCCCCCTGCGTGGCGCTGCTGTCGAGCCGAACCTCGACCTCCAGGCCGCGGAGCGTATCCGGCACCGGATCCTCCGGAGGTCGCGCGAAATCAGCTCCCGACCCAAGAGCTTCTCCGACCTCTCCCAGAGCATTCGAGACCGCCTCGTCGACCGTCGGCTCCGCCGAGGCGGGGCGCGGCAGGCGCAGGCTTTCGCCGAAGGCGATACCGGCGCCGGAGATCAAGACGGGCGTATAGACCTGTGCTTTGTGCTCGGCCTCGCGGTCGGGAGGCGTGATCCCCCAGCTTTCGGCAAAAGCGAGGACCGCATCACCGTCAAGCGGCATGTCAGTGTCGAGAAGGACGCGCGGCGTGACCTTGCCGTTCGCCGCCGCCTCGGTAGCCCGCAGCGTCAGGTGCAGCCGCGGGATTAGTTCAGCCGGGAATTCGCTCTGCGTGGCGTAGGTTTCGCACGCGGTAGCGTCGAACGGCTCCCCCCGCACCGGGTCATAGGGCTGCCACCGGTCACCCTCGCGGAGCTCGACGGTGACGAAGGGACGTTCCCTCAATCGTGCTAGCTCATCGGCCGGATTCTCGGTGCGAAAGGCGGGAAGCGCTCTGCGGATGTCGCCCGCGAGTGCTTCTGCTTCGGACCTGCCTTCGGCGACGCTCGCGTGCCAGACGGCGGCGAGCCGTTCCAGGACGACTCGTTCTTCGGCAGACAGGTCGGGCGTCGCCATTGCCTCATCTATCGCTTGCGAAAGCGACGGGCGAAGGACGGCGGTCGCAGGCGTCGCGCCCGCCGCGATCGCCTCCGCCGCTGTGGCGGTGGGCCAACAGAGGCCAAAGCGGGTCTCCGCCTTCGGATCGCGAGACAAGATCAGCGCGCCCAGCAGTCTTGCAAGATCCGGTTCGCTGCCCCGTCGCAGAGCGAGTGTTGTCTCGGGGCTCCTTACCGCCGCGCCGTGGGGCAAAAGAGCCATGTCCCGGGCCAACGCCGCAGCGAGGTCCCTAGCCGAAGCTCCCGCGGTTGCAGCATAGACCTGCAAGGGGTCCTGGCCGGTCACATCCCCGGCGGTCTCGCGCGTTTGCCCACCCAGTCGTTGGACAGCGAGCTGCGCCAAGGGATAGCCGTCGTCAGCCGCCCAGCCGTAATAGCGCAAGGCTGCCTCCATTTGGCCTGCTGCTTCGAGCGTCCGAGCGTATTCATGCATGAGGCGGGGTGAGCCATCGTCGATATCGAGCGCGGCGGCACATGTCTCTGTCGCTTCAGGCAAGACGATGGCCTCGAGTGCGACCTCGGGATCCGCGGCGAGCCGATGGCAATCGTCGACAGGTCCTGCGGCCACGACTGACGGCAAGACAAAGGCAGCGACAAAGCTGAGCAGCGAAACAAGCTTCATTGACGCTCGCCGTCCATTGTTACTGTCTGCCAGGAGATGAAGTAATTGCCGAAGATTACCCAACTGGACTACAAGCGCAACGAGTATTTTGGCCCCTGTAACTGACGAGCGATTGAGGGTGCTACCTCTGGCCCCAGGGAAGATAATGTTGCATCAACTGCAAAATCTAGTTACCCAGTTCGGGGCACCCGGTGGCATATCGCTGAATAACGGCCGGAGCAACTCCGGCCGTACGCATTATCGAGCGTTGTGATGTTGCCGATGTTCGTCCGAAGGCGTCCGTCACGTACCCACTGAACGATCTCGCCTACTTGAGCTGGTAGGGAATGTTGCATTGAGCGAAAGTGGCGCTCCTAAACAACAAGCCGCCGAAGAACGAGATGATGCTGAAGCTGCGACGCGTGGTTTGGCCCTTCTCTTCTGTATCACAGGCTGATGACATTCCAGGACAGAACCTGAAATGACGCGGCCCAGGTTTGCCTGATGTCGGGAGCGAACAGAACGGCTGGGCCGACTGTGCTCAGATTGGTAATGGCGGCAGTTGCCGAAACGGAATAGGCAGGGATGAAGAACTCGCCGTCACGGGAGAACGACCAGATGAGATTGGTGCCATCATAGGTCAAACGTTGCCATATCGGCTGGGCCGGCTGCGGAAGGCCAACGTCCTGAACTGTTGTATCGTTCACGCGGCCGTCAAGGCCAATGCCTCCTGGAGTGATAAAGTCGTCAAGCCGATAATCGGTCGTCCGGAGGGCAGTGACGCCGCAACAGAGCCTTCAGGAATGCCTACGGGCGCGATGCGGGTCTGCGCGTCGATCATTTCCCACTCGGTTCGGAAGCGGCCAGGTGTCTGGCAAAAGCGGACGTCGATAAGCCCTAACGTGCTTTGCCACCGGCTAGACGCGCTGCACGCCGCACGCGGTTCTCGCTCAAGACACGTTGGAAATTTACATCGGTTTTCGCGTGCTGAGCGAGATCGTCCAAGAATTCTGCGACTTCTCGAATTGTCTCGACGACAACGTACCGCAGGCCGCCGCCTGCATCGACGGAATCATAGCTGATGCTGATGCCAAAGCCATCGCGGACTTCTCGAAACCACGCCGATCGCCATTTCTTGAACTCAGCGGGATCCGCCTCAAACTGCGCGAGTAGCGTCTTCTGTCTGTCAATTCGTGCGAGGAATGTTCCAACGACATCCCCGGCGCTAGCTTTTGCCTTCTCGGCTTTCTTCGCAGCCCATTTTTCAATGAAGTAAGACCTCGGCGCCACGCTCGCCGCTTCCGTTCCATCGGTGATCGCATCTGGTTCCAGATTCGATGGAACCGGACCGGACGCAGGTCTGCGCGAATTAATCGGCTCTTCCTGCTCCATTACCAAGTGTTGCTTGAGATTGGGAGCGAATGCGCCCCAAATGGATTTCGGCTGCTCGACCAGTGCCGTTCTCTTGCGCCGGGAGTTCTTGATTTCGAAGATGAAGGGCTTTGTCTGTTTGGACATGTTTCTCGGGGAAGGATCTAGGGTGGGCCGTTGCTGACGGATGATCAGCTCGGATGGAATTCGAGCAACTTCTTTAATATTGGGAATTGGTGGATTGTAGCTGTTGCGATTTGTATGGTCCAACGACCTATATCAGGCGGGCGGATTAAGCAATATCAATGAATCAGGTAATCGTTTCAGCGTATGATGATGCAAGGTGTCGGACTTGTATGAGTAAATCTGTCAAATAATCTCAAAATACTGCAGAACGACAATTATACGCCTTCGAATTTTGCCGTCTCAGCCTTGAGTAGTGCGCTTCATTCGAAGCTAGACTTTGAAACTGGTATAGCCAGCTCCAACTTGCTGAAGGCCGTCATTCGCGAAGCCTCACGCATGGGCGTGTCATTGTTAATCACGATTGAAATCGCGATCGACGGTGTACATCCAATGGCGTATGTGATCGAGCAAGAGCATCTATTGCCATTCCATCGCCAGAACCTTGAGATCCATCGGTCCGGATTGAAGCCTCATATGGAGCGTTTTTTGAGTTCGGCGAGTTCATCTGCAGTCGGCGAATGCTGCAGCGAGTGCTTCAGTTTGGCGCTACGCGACAAACGCTCGGCAAATCGCTCCAAATAACAGTTTCGGTTTCAACGATCGCTCCGGTCATCCCACCGGCGGTTGCGGTTTCGTCCGTAATCTGATGTCGCAATTCGTCTTGACTTACTTATGGGTGCAAATATGGTGGTGAGGCGAATTCGATTGCACGCCTGCCGGGTGGCGTTCCCGCGATGTAAAGGCATGTGACAAAAGAATATGTCAGCGATATGCGTCGCTGGCATCCGTGCCTTACACCTCGTCTTCGTGCATTTCAATCGACTGAATTGCTCAAAGTCTCTTCACTTTACTGGCGAGGGGTGCGCGATGAACGATACGACTTTCCAAAACAATCACACGAGTTCATCCATTAAGCGACGCCGTTTCCTGCAAGGTGCTGCAGGCCTTATAGCGGTTACCGTCCTTGGTCCGCCAATGAGGGCCAGTGCCAGCCAGTCGCCAGGCAATTCGACAGGTGTGCAGGCACCCGTTCCCGGCGTAGCGAATGAACGGATCGACGGCCGCGCGAAGGTGACTGGCCAGAAGGTGTTTGCCCGAGACTTCAATTCCGCCGATATGGGCTGGGGAGGGGATCAATGGTACGCGCTCTATCTGCCGGCCTTGACGACCGAGCACAAATTCCTGAATGTGGATTTGAGCTACCTGCCGGACGACGCAAAGCCAAAGCGCGTCGTCCTCGGCAATCAGCTGAAATCGGCCGTCCGGACTGCTCCGTTGGCCCGATATCGTGATCTTGAAGTCGAGGCGAACGCGATTGACGAACACGAAAAGGGGTTTACGGAACTGTTCAAAACGCCGCTTGCGGCCGCTGCCCAAGCCTTTGCTTCAAAGGGATCTTCTTCGGTAGAATTCGATATCATCGTCAAGCCCGGCAATGTTGCCAATTTCCTCGGGCAGGCTGTCGCTTTGCTCCTGTTCGACAAGCGGGAGACTTATCGGGCGGCCAAGCGCTACATGCAATTCAGCGACGCCAGCTTTCAGGTTTATGCCTTGGATGATGCGTCCTCACAGGGCATGGGCGCGCCATGGTCGCCTCAAACGACCTATGTAAAATTCTTTGAGAACAACGAAACCTTCAGCTATGCCACAGCCGATCCGGCAACCTATCAGCAGAACGTGCCGGCCTATCGTGACAAGATCAATCAATATCTGGCGCAGAACTCGGACCTGATCCGCCAGCCATTTGCCGTTGACACGCAAGCCATGGATCCGATGTTCATGGAGCCGGAGAGTGGGCTTGCCTATTATGACAGCAAGTCTCAAAGCCTGTCTCTCGTGCTCGGGACGCAGTCGCCGGACGGCGACGTCTCAAGCGCTGCATCCATGTTCAGCGGCGCAGACTCGCCCATTGTCGTCAAGGAGATCGTACTCCACAGCTGCTATCCTGGCGGTGGCTTTGGCGGTCGGGACAGCTCGCCGTTTTCTCAACTGCTGGCTTTGACCGCCGCATTTTCCGATGGGGTTCCCGTCAAACTTGCCCGTGATCGTTTCGAGCAGTTTCGCTACGGTCTGAAGCGTCCCGGCGCCGCGATCAAAGGCGAGTTGGTTGCCGGACCCGACATGAAGTTGCGCTTGGTCGAAGCGACGATGAATTTCAATGGAGGAGGGCTGCGCAACCTATCGCCTTATGTTGCCAATCTGGCGGCACTGTGTGTCGGTGGATCTTATGAACTGCCGATGGCAAATGTTTTCGCGCAGTCAAGGCACACTCAGGATATCACTGGCGGGTCTCAGCGCGGATTTGGTGGACCGGAGGCCTTTCTCGCGATCGAGACGGCACTTGACGATATCGCAGCCTCCAAAGGCTGGGATCCGATCGCGTTGCGGCGTGCCAATATCACTGACACGGGAGGCCGAACCATCGTCGGCGGCCTGGTCGATCAGGAACTGCGCCTCGGGGAGATACTCGATCGCGCGGAAGCTCATGCCCTGTGGGCAGATCGGGCGAAAATCAAGGCTGACTATGCTGCCCGCGGACTGACTTACGGCACTGGCATGGCGCTTTCCATGCAAGCCTATGGCACCTCGGGCGACGGAATGGTCGCCGCGGTGCTGATCGATCCCGACGGTAAGTTGACGGTTCAGTCTGATGCCGTCGACATGGGAAATGGTTCGGCGACGACCTTGGGCGTGGTGATCGGGCCAATTCTCGGCGCCAACGCGTCTGCCGTAGACATGGGCGGCTATCTGCTGTTCGGTCAAACCGGATTGACCACCGGCGGCAATGGAAGCGATTGGACTAATCCGCACTGGACGGCCAAAGGCGTTGGCTCCTCTTCCGCCTGTCTTACGGGTCTCCATCAGGTTCATACCGTACAACAGACGGCGCTTGCCTTGATGCAGGCCAGTATTCTGCCAGCAGCTGCAGCAATCTGGGACCTGCAGGACCTCGGTCTCGACGATGTCAAATGGGACAATGGGCGGTTGGCTTTTGTCAATGGTGGGATCGAGCCGATAAGCTGGGCAGATCTCGCAAGAACGATTTACAGCAAAGGACTACCGACAGGAGCGCTCGGGCATGCGTTCATTCAGGGTAGTTGGGTCGAGGCCGACTTTGCTGGGCCGGACGGCAGCATGCATTTGCAGCTCGACGGCTTGTCCTTCTACCTGCCGAACGTCAAGGGTCCGACGTTTGTCGGTCGAACGAACACGAAGCCGCCGCCCGCACTGGCCCAGCGCTACTCCCGTTATGTCTGGGCGCCCTGCGCAAACGTCATCGGGCTTACGGTCGATAAAGGCAGCGGTTCGGTAAAGATCGAGAACGTCCTTTCCATCCTCAATGCCGGCAGATTGCTCGTGCCACAGCTCGTTTCCGGACAAAGTCAAGGAGGAATCGCGATGGCGATCGGCTACGCCTTGATGGAAGACATGCCAAATGGCATGGCGGGACCCGCTGACGGAACCTGGAATCTGAACCGCTATCATGTGCCCCGTTGGGCCGATGTGCCGTTGAACACGGTCTACGAACCAGGCAAGCGTGCGCAGGAGCTGGTCACCTTGCCGGAGAGTGCCGGCGACCGTGGTGCAGGCCGCGGCATTGCGGAGGCGGTCATGTGCTCCGTTGCGCCGGCGATTTCCAATGCCCTGCATGACGCATTGGGCCGTCGCTATACATCCCTGCCGATTACGCCGGCGAAAATTCTGGAGGGACTGCGAGCATGACGATTTCCTTCAAAGTCAACGGTATTGCCCATGAGGTGGATTCTGCTCGCGCGGACGATCGGTTGATCGACTTCCTTCACGATGATCTCGGTCTAACCGGAACCAAATTCTGTTGCGGGATCGGAATCTGTCGCGCCTGTACAGTCGCTTCCATCCGCTCGCCCAACGAAACGGCCGCACCGATCATCAGCTGTTCCACCGCTCTGGCGATGGTCGACGGCACGGAGATCACCACGATTGAAGGCGTCACGCCAAGCGAAGGATTGCTTCCAATTCAGGAAGCATTTCTGCAGGAATTCTCGTTTCAATGCGGCTACTGCGCTCCTGGCTTTGTCGTAGCCTCACAAATCTTTCTGGATGGGCTGCGGCAGCTGGGCAGCTTGCCGAGCGATCTCGACGCGGCAATCGAACAGGCCGTCGGTTCCCATATATGTCGGTGCACCGGCTATGTCCGCTATTACGACGCCATCCGCAAGACCGCCGAAGCGATGTTCGCAAAGGAAGGATCGCACAATGGCTAGCCATCTTTTCAATCGCCAATGTCTAGCCCTTCTATTGCTGTTGTCGGCCGGGCCGTTGCTGGCGGGGCATGCGCGGGCCGATCAGACCGATGCGGGTTCGACCAGGGAACTTTATGGCGCCGAATGCCGCAAGCAGGTGGGCGATATCCCCGAATTTTCCTGCAACGATGGGGTTCCTGTGCCGATTACCGTCGATGGGAAGAGCGTGCCGGCAACGAAGAACATGACGTGCGATCGGCCCGCCTTGCTTCCAAATGGAGCGGAGTCTGACGGACAATGCGTGCCGAACTCCCGCATCCTGTCCCTATCGACGAAGACCATGCAGATCGCCGTCATGTGCCGGCAAAAGATTATCCGGCCGGCGGATAAAATGGAGTTCGATGAAATCGATATTGTTGCACACAATCCGAAGACGGGTGCTACTTGCTGGTTTCAGGCGGAAGGAAAATCCAGTCAGCCCGTGAGCGGCGAGAAAGTGCCGTCTCCGACCTCTCAGCCTTCAAGCGAATTTTGGAACACACCTGAGACTACGTTCAAAAACGGCTGTGGAACCTGTCACGACAATGACCCCTTCATGTTCTCGCCGTTTGTGGGCCAAGTCTGGAACCATATGCCCGTGAACCCCTTTGGCCCATACTTTCATGTGGATCTTCCTTCGCCTCATAGGATCGGTTTCGGCAGCTGGCCAACCCAGGCCCTTAATCCCACCGACAATACGTGCCTTGGCTGCCACCGCATCGGCATCGCGGAAACGTGCCGACAGCTGACGGACGAGATGACTGGGCGTTTTCCTGAAGGGGCCGATGACTGGGCACGTCGTTTCCCGGGCTCACATGCGATGCCGCCGGATATCGGTATCACGCAGACCAGTTGGAATGCCATCTATAAGTCCTCTGTGGATCAGATCAGATCGTGCTGCCAGAAGCCTGAGCAGCCGGCATGTCGCGTAACCGCAATTCCTGCCTATCCGCCAGCGAACTAAAAAAATGTCCTGGTTTGACGTAAGAGCGACGAGCTCAACTCTTAAACAAGCTGCGAGTGGTCGATGCGATCAGCCAACCATCAGCGATTTCATCGCCGAGCTCAAAACAAGGTGTCCGCTGACCTGGCCGGACTAGCCCTGCCTCGATCTCTGGGGGCGAGGCAGGGCTCAGAGGCTAGGCAACAAACCTCTGATGCGAACATCCGGTTGAGGGCGAATGTGTTCGCACCTCCGCCGGATAAGCGACATTCCTGAAATGAGCGTGAAAAGGCCTGCCTGGAATGCCAAGCAGGATAGGGGGGAATCTATCATCATTGAATGCTGCGAGCACGGGCAGCGGGAAATGTGCCGCTTGCAAATTCCGAGGCAATTCCGCCCCTCATTCCGAAATCATGTTGCCCCTTGTTCCGGTATGAAGTTTCCTTCTTTGATGGTCATGAGGAAGGAATGGGATGCTTGGGAGAGACTGGAGATGCAGCGCGTCCGCGAGATATCGCGATATCGCTTTAAGCCAGGGCTTGGGGCACAAGTCGATTGCGGTGCGGGTTGTGAGTGGTGAGTTCAATGTGGTTTTTGGTGGCTCGGGATTGTCG
The DNA here is from genome assembly GCF_056755475.1 of Rhizobium sp. KNZ2-6A. NCBI lineage: Bacteria > Pseudomonadati > Pseudomonadota > Alphaproteobacteria > Hyphomicrobiales > Rhizobiaceae > Rhizobium > Rhizobium sp. KNZ2-6A. Next base: position 15,057 of record NZ_JBNDIC010000057.1, read on the forward strand.
TGATAAGGAGAGCGCGTGATATAGAGATCGACCGATGCAGTCAGAGCGACCAGATGGACACGAAGACCGAAAATTACATTGAGCGTGCGCATCTCGTAGAAGAGCGCGATCCCGAAAACGACAATCCGATTTACCGTCGGCCAGGCTTTGAAGGTGTGACCAGCCTCGGCGAGATGGACACTCGGATCGGCGAGGCGCTACGTGAGGCGCGGGAAAAGCAGGGGCTGACAAGACCTAATCTGGCGCCATTGCTCGGTCTTGCGACACAGGTTTACGGCCGGTATGAGCGCGGCGAGGCAAAGCTGCATGTAACGCGCCTTGTGCACCTCAGCGAATTGCTGGACTGTTCGCCGCTCGACGTGCTGTTTTCCGCTGCCCCGAATCTTTGGGGCGACACACCGGAAGAAGCCGATATTCGCATGAGGCTGATGAAGCATATTGAACAGCTCTCCATGGAAAAGGCCGGGCTATTGCTCGGCGTCGTTGAGTCGTTCCTCGCGATGCAGCCGAAGGGTGATAAGGCCAGTTGATAAGAAGAGAAAATCTCGCCGGTTGCTTCTACATCTGGCGCTAAAGTGTCCTCGGTCTGCCGGATAAGCGGCGTTGCTTCGGCCTCGGGATAAGGCCCTTAAGGAAGGTCAATATCGACCTATTCTCGAGGCATCGCGGCTACGTTTGGCTTCGATAGGAAAAGGTCGAGATTTTCTCGATCGTTGCCGCAGAGAAGCGTATACCAGTTCTCGCTATTTCAGCTGACGATGACTGGCCGATAAAAGCAGGGCATTGGCTCGCTCGTCTCGGCCAGGCTGACTTCGTTTTGATTCATTCGCTTTAAACCGCCTCTTCTTTTGCGCGAATATCGGATGCGCTGGACGAACATGAACCGCCCGGTGTTTTTATGGCAGAGCGCTACTGCCGCCTAACGCCGACTGTGATCGATAATCGTTCGTCATCGTATCCAAGCGTTCCAACGCTGAAGCAGCATGGCGGCGTTGGCGTTGATCCATTCAGCATCAGGTATCACGATGTGGCTGTCGACATCCTCGGAGGTTGGCATTGTCTTCCTGACCTCTGCGGGGATCAATGCAACCGCATCGCTGCTGGGGGGTGTGCAGGATAGTATCGCGCAGGCCTTGGCTTGGGCATCGGGAGAGTTCAGCCAGAACGCGATCAGCTTCATTGCATTGTCGCGATGGGGCGCGCCTTTGATCAGTGCGATCCGGTCTCCAACCAGAAATGAAGCCTTGTAGGACCAGGCGATGGCCAGGCCCTCGCTTTGCATTGCCTTTGCTCGCGTCAGCCAGATTTGGCCAAGAGAATAATCTCCGTTGCGGAAGCCTTGTACACTTTGGTCGCCCGTCTTCCACCAGAGGGAGATTGCTGGGCGAATTTCATCGAGTTTTCTGAACGCACGATCGATATCGAGGGGAAAGAGCTTATCGCGGCTGACGCCATCGGCCAGCAGCGCCGCAGCCATCACTCGCCAGGGATCGTCGAAGTTGGGGAATGCTCGACCTCCAGGAAATTTCTTAATATCCCACATGTCCGCCCAGGTTTCCGGTGCTGGATCATCTGCTTTACCGATCCGGTAGGCGAGAAGCGTTGCCGTGGACTGAAGAAGGGCGCCTCCCGGAGCGCAGGCGTGGGGGCCCAAGTCCTTGCGGTCGATGAATTGGCGGCAGAATTCCGTAAGGTCTTCGGTTACTTCGCGATGCGCCTTTGAGGCCGCCTGTATTTCTCCATCAAGATACAGATCCCACGTAACATTACCTGTTTTCACCATTGCGTTGGCCTTGGCACGCATTTCAGCATTCGTGGCTACAACGACGACAACGTCGATGCCCGTCGCTTTGGTGAATGGATCGAACCAAGCGTCCTTGAGCGCCCGATCATAGGCACCGCCTGTAGAGGCGATAATGACCTGTTCGGTGGCTGTCGCCATTTGCGGGCAAGAGAAAGGCAACAGTATTGCCGCGGCTGTAGAGACAAATCGCCGGATCTGCGAAGAGAGGCTGGTCGGGCATTTAGATGACATGGACGTTTCCTCGTTTGAAACTGCTTGTATCGCGATCACTGGCCGGCCTTGCGGGCAGAGAAAAGCTGGATCGTTCCCATCAGAAGAAGGGAAATGGCGACCAGTACCGTGGACGCTGCCGCAATCACTGGTGTCAGGTTGAAGTCGATATCTTCGAACATCTTTCGGCCAATCGACTTCCCGCCGGTGTCGGAGATGAAAAAGGCAACGGTCGCTTCGTCGAATGATGCGAGAAAAGCAAAGACAGCCGCTGACGCTACACCGGGCGCAATATTGGGTAGGACGATTCGAAAGAACGTCTGCAAACGACTTGCACCACAGCCTAGGCTCGCAAGCTCCAGCATTGGATCGATCCGTTGGAGCGACGCAGTGACTGTAATCACCACGTAAGGGATCGCGAGCACGGTATGGGCAATCAAAAAGCCGGTAAAGTTACCGGTGAGCTGCAGCGGCGAGAATACCAGATAGAGAGCCACACCGAACACGATATGAGGGACGATCATCGGCGCGATCGAGAGCAGCTGGAACGCGTTCTTGAATGGAAGGTCGCCTCTGACGATGGCAAGCGATGCCATGGTGCCAATGATGGTGGCGCTGACGGTCGTCGCAACAGCGATCCTGACGCTGAACCAGGTCGCGGCCATCCAGTCCGGATCGGCGAAATAGACCCTGTACCAATGCAATGTCAGGCGCTCGGGCGGAAACTGTATATAGTCGGTCTGGCTGAGCGACATCGGAACGATGAGCAGCGTCGGCAAAATGAGAAAGAACAGGATGGCTCCCACGAGGAAACCGGCGCCCGAAATTACAGCCGCTCTGCCGAGGGGATGCAAAATTGCGGTTGCCGGCCCACCGGTGCCAGTGTCTGCCGGCGATAAGCTGGACGGTTGGTCAATGTACACTGCTAAATCCTTTGCTGAGGGAAAGCGCTTTGCGAAACATCACGATGAACAGGATCGTCATGGCGAGAAGCACCGTCGACAGAGCGGCCGCGAAGGGCCAATCAAGCAAAACAGTGGTTTGCTGGCCGATCAGATTTGCCATCAGCATTGATCCGGGTCCTCCGACAAGTGCAGGTGTGATGTAGAATCCGAGCGCCAGCACGAAACACATCGTCGCTCCTGCAAAGATACCCGGTAGGCTCAAAGGCAAGGTCACATGAAGAAATGCCCGAATCGGCCCCGCTCCGAGGTTACGCGCGGCGCGGACATAGTCGTTGGGAAGCAGTCGCAGGGCGGAAAAGATCGGCAGGATGACGAAGGGCAACAGCACATGGGTCATGGCGAGAACAACGGCGCCTTGCGTATACAGCAGTTTTAGCGGTTCATCCGTCAAGTTCATCGATGTGAGAACGGAATTTATGATGCCTCGCCGCTGGAGCAATACGATCCAGGCATAGGAGCGGATGAGCACCGAAGTCCACAAGGGGATGAAAACGCATGCGGCAATTATCACGGCCAGCTTTCCTTTGAGACGGGCCATGGCCAACGCAACCGGATACGCTGCCATCACGCTGCAAAGGGTGACGCAAAAGGCGATCCCAATTGTATTGGAAAGAACAGATACGTAGAGGGAATCACTCAGGAAGCGCCCATAGGTCGCTGCGGGGCCGCCAACGAAGCTGAGCGCAATCAGTCTGACCAGAGGATAAAGGAAGCCGATTGCGGAGATCGTCAGGAGCGGTGTGGCCAAGAGCCATGATGATAGGGCCGCATAGGACCGCGCCGAGCGCGGCTGCAGCCAATCGTGCAACCGGTTTCGGTGTCGCTGTGTCGAGGAAGTTGCTGTAACGCTCATGCTGCAAATGCCTCCCCGACTGGAAAGATTTGTCCCCTTGCTTCATCGATAACGACATCAACGCCTCTTGCGACCTCAAGGGATACAGCGTGATTTGCCGGCATCTGCACGCGCAGAACGACGTCTGGAAGTCCGGTCAGGCGGACGAGCAGAATTTGGATCGAGCCGAGGAACACAGATGCCTCGACAACGCCGGCCAACGAGCTCTCGCCTCCTTGGCCACGTGGCGCTAGCCGAATATGTTCAGGTCTGATGGCAAGATGGATTGCGGTTTTCGTCGGTATGTCGATTCTGCGGTCAGTGGGGATTGCTGGTGTTCGAAAAGACAAGTTTGCTGCCATTTGAACGATGTGGTCAGTGCCCTCGGTTCCCATGTGGATGCAGGGCACAAAGTTCATGGCACCGATGAAGTCAGCGACGAAGGCGTTGGCAGGCCTCTTGTACAGGCCGGCAGGTGTATCGATCTGTTGGAGTTCGCCCTGCCGCATCACCGCGACGCGATCAGACATCGCCAAGGCTTCTTCCTGATCATGGGTGACATAGATGATCGTCGCGCCGAGCCGTTGCTGAAGACGTTTAAGTTCGAATTGCATCGCTTCGCGCAGTTTTTTGTCGAGCGCTCCGAGCGGCTCGTCCATGAGAATAACAGGTGGATCAAAAACAAGTGCGCGGGCAACCGCGACGCGCTGCTGTTGCCCTCCCGAAAGCTGGTTGGGGTAGCGGTCGCGATGATCGCAGAGCTGAACGAGCTGAAGGATCTCTTCGACGCGAGATTTAAGTGGAGCACCTGACAGGAGCCTGCGCATTTTCAGCGGAAATGCGATGTTCTGCGCGACCGTCATATGCGGAAACAAAGCATATCTTTGAAAGACCATGCCAATGTCACGGCGGTTGGGCGGCAGCGGCGTGACATCCTGGTTGCCTATGCGGATCGCCCCAGCCGTCGGCGTCTCAAAACCTGCAATCATCGTCAAAAGCGACGTCTTGCCAGATCCAGAAGGACCAACAATCGAGACGAACTCACCTGGTTCAATTTCCAGATCCGTCTTCCTGACAGCCCAAACGTCTCCATAGCGCTTCTGGAGCCCGGATAGGATTAATCTACGGCCAATCAAATTCTTGTCCTCCTTCAGTTTATTTTGGAATTCCCCGGTTTTTGATCGTCAGCATTAGCCATGCGCGAACGGTGCTAGGCTTTGGTGGAACGCCCTATGGCTCGCTTGGATGCAAAATTCATTGGATCAACAGCCTCGTGACAGGCACGGGACTGGCTGCTAAAGCTTTTTTTGATGTGACAATCGCTTTGCGAAAACTTCACATAATCTTTTTGTTGCATCAAAATATGATGCTGTCAACATGAGGAATGCGAAATGGTCGTGGATCCGGGTGTGGTTTTGGATCGGCAGGCTGGTGGGCTGGGGGATTCCGCCTATCGGGAAATGAAGGAACGCCTGATCCGTGGCGTCTATGAGCCTGGTTACAAGATGACAGTGCGCGCCGTCGCTGAGGATCTGGGAGTCAGTTCGACGCCCGCTCGCGATGCGATCAATCGCCTGACCAGTGATGGCGCCCTGGTTTATGCCGGCCCGAAGACGGTCATCGTCCCGATCTTGAGTGAATCGGATCTGAAGGAAATAACCTTGATCCGGCTCGCTTTGGAGGGCTTGGCTGCCGAAAAGGCGGCGCAGGAGGGGTCGCATCAAGTAATTGAAAATTTGCGAGAATTACAAAGAAAGATCAATTCTGGCCTGGAGGAAAAAGACTATACGGCAGTGCTGCGATACAACAAGGAGTTCCACTTCTCGATATATCGTCTCGCGCGCCTTCCTCATCTAATTACCATGATCGAAGGTCTCTGGTTGCGCGTTGGCCCATCGCTTTACAACCTCTATCCTGAATTCGCCGAGGAAAAGCAAGGCGTGCGCAATCACGAAATGGCAATGGAGGCTCTTGCGGAGCACGATGGTTCCGCCCTGAGGGCGGCTTTTGAGAACGATATTCGCGACGGCTATCGCTGCCTCCTGCGCGCTGCACGGGAAAATCTGAGCACTTAGTAGGGAAATTTTGTTGCATTGACTTGACGTTTTCTAATTTTGTTGCAACAAAAATACAAAGGCGATGCAAAGATGCACGTCTGAACTTGCAACGGAAAGCATCCTGTCATGTTTACAAACAACGCTCAGGGACGAGGCTGGTCGGCCGTACGCGCCCGGTCGAGTCACCTCCATGGTCGCGGAAAGCGCGTCTTTCCAACTGGCCTCACACGGTCGACGATCGAAAAAGATCCCATCCCGATCTATGTCGTGAAAGGCGAGGGCGCCCATGTCTTTGATGTGGACGGAAACCGCCTGCTGGATCTCAACAACAACTTCACCACACTCATCCATGGCCACGGCTTCCAGCCTGTCATGGAGGCCGTGGCAAAGGTGCTGAAAGCAGGCACCTGCTTTGCCAATCCTACCGAGCATGAAATAGCGCTGGCCGAACTTTTGGTGTCGCGTATTCCGGCGATCCAACAGCTGCGCTTCGTCAACAGTGGCACCGAGGCGGTGATGTTCGCCATAAAGGCCGCGCGCGCTTTCACGCGCCGCCCGGCGATAGTTCGTTTCGGCGGTGCCTATCACGGTGCCTACGACTGGGCCGAGGCGGGTCAGCATGTCGTCGTTGAAGATGACGGCAAGCGCGTGGCAAAGCCCAACTATCCCGGCGCCCCAGCAGAGATTGCCGGAAATGTCGTCGTGCTGGATTTCAATGACGCCGTCGGGATGGAACAGGCGATAGCAGCAAGAGCCGATGATATCGCCGCCATTCTCATCGATCCAATGCCAAGCAGGGCAGGTCTGCTGCATCCGACAGAAGATTTCCTCGCTGCCGTTTCCGCCGTTGCGCGCAGGTTCGATATCTTGGTGATCGCCGACGAAGTCCTCAATCTCAGGCAAGGTTATGCCGGCGCTTCAGCGCGATATGGCCTTACGCCGGATCTGATCACCATCGGGAAGATCATTGGCGGCGGCTTTCCCATCGGGGCGATTGGTGGCAGGCAAGACGTCATGGCGGTGTTTGGGACCGACGACGGGGCGCCCCTGGTTTCGCAGGGCGGCACGTTTTCCGCCAATCCCGTCTCCATGGTAGCCGGCAAGGCCGCAATGGAGTTGATGACGCTTGACGCCTTCGATCGCCTCGAACAGCTCGGAGATCGCCTACGCGACGGTCTGGTCGAAAAGGCCCTGAAATGGCAGGCGCCGTTTTCGATCTCCGGAGCGGCGTCATTGTTCCGCATACACCCCAAGAGGACCGTGCCGACAAGCTACCAGGCTGCGATGATGCAGTCACACGAGGTTGAAGTGATGCGGGCGCTCTCGCGCCATTTCCTGGCATGCGGGATCTTGCTGCCGTTCGACGCGGCCGCTTGCCTATCGACGCCGATGTCCGATGTTGATGTCGAAAGCATCGTCGCGGCTTTTGACGATTTTCTGGACAAGAACAGCCACACGGAATGGGAGGAACGCTAATGGATGGAACGTCAGTTGTCGGCACGGTCGCCGATCGGATTGCCCAAGGGCTCGAACGGCACGGTGTCGAGGCGATCTTTGCTCAAAGCCTGCCGTCGGCCCTAATCCTTGCCGCGGAGGCGCGCGGTATTCGCCAGATCGCCTATCGGCAGGAAAACATGGGCGGTGCCATGGCAGATGGCTATGCCCGTCTCTCAGGCAAGGTTGGGGTGGTTGCGGCTCAGAACGGTCCGGCTGCGACCTTGTTGGTGCCGCCCCTTGCGGAATGCCTGAAAGCCAGCATCCCGGTCGTTGCCTTCGTACAGGACGTCGAGCGCGATCAGACCGATCGGAACGCTTTTCAGGACTTCGACCAGATCGCCTTGTTTCAATCCTGCACGAAATGGGTTCGGCGTGTGACAGTCGCAGAACGCATCGACGACTATGTCGACGCCGCCTTTACCGCCGCGACGTCGGGCCGCGCCGGACCCGTCGCCCTACTGTTGCCTGCTGACCTCTTGCGCGCGGCGATGCCGCTCGTCGAAGCCAAACGCCTGCGCAGTCTTGGACAATGGCCGCTCGACAGGCCACGCCCATCGGATCGGGATTTACAGCACGCAGCCACGCGCATTGCCACTGCGCGTTCACCAATCGTCCTTGCCGGCGGTGGCATCCATTGCGCAGGCGCCGCGGGCGAGTTGGCGCTTCTACAGGAGGAGGCGAGTTTGCCGGTATTCACCACGAATATGGGGAAGGGCGCCGTCAGCGAATTTCATCCTTTGTCGGCCGGCGTGTTGGGCTCGCTCGTTGGTCCGCGCTCGCTCGGCTTCCACAGCCGTGAACTCCTTTCGCAAGCCGATCTGGTCGTCCTTGTCGGGACGCGCACCAACCAGAACGGTACCGACAATTGGAAGCAGATACCGGCGCAAGCAAGCGTGATCCACATTGACATCGATCCAACCGAAATAGGCCGAAACTACGAGGCCCTTCGCCTCGTTGGCGATGCCCGGGAAACATTAGCGGCATTGCGCTCAGCGCTTCAAGTTTGCGACCTTGCGCTCAGGCGGGATTTACGCGGCGCCCTCGAAGCAAGGATCGCCTCGTTCTGGCGGGCCTTCGACGAGATGAGGGACGTTCAACTCGGATCGGCCGCTTCTCCCATTCGCCCTGAACGGATCATGGCGGAGTTGCAGCCCTGGCTCGAACGCGACGTCGCAGTCGTCGCCGATGCGAGCTATTCATCAATGTGGGTCCTCGGGCAATTACGGGCGCCGCGGGCAGGCATGCGGTTCATCACACCGCGGGGTCTGGCTGGGCTTGGATGGGGATTCCCGCTTGCGCTGGGGGCCAAGGCAGCCGAACCGAAGCGCCCCGTGGTCGCGGTGGTCGGTGATGGCGGTTTCGCCCATAGTTGGGCAGAGCTCGAGACGATGATGCGCATGCGTCTGCCCGTGACCATAATCGTTCTCAACAATGGCATCCTTGGTTTCCAGCGGGATGCCGAAACCGTGAAATTTGGCAGCTACACCTCTGCGTGCCATTTTGCCGAGGTCGATCATGCAGCAATTGCGAAGGCGTGCGGATGTGCCGCTGTTCGCGTCGAGAATCCGGCGGAAATCGCGCCGGCGCTGAAACGTGGTATCGAAGGAAATGAACCGCTCCTCATCGAGGTGATGACGGATCCTGAGGCGCATCCGTCATTGTCTCTATTTGCAGCCATGGATCACGCTGCATGACGGCGGTCTCTCGGCAAAGGTTGGCCCTCGTTACGGGTGGCAGTTCCGGGATCGGCCTTGCGGTCGTGTCACAGTTGCTGAACCACGGCTACAAGGTCGCCTTTTTCGGCCAGCGCCGCGATCACGTCACATCGGCAGAACAAATGCTCTCGGCGCGGTTCGGCGCCGAGAGCATTTTTGCGAGGACCGTCGATCTGACCAAGCCAGCGCGGATACGCGCTTTTTTCCGTATATTGGAGCGAGCGTGGGCCATGCCGGATATCCTTGTCTGTAATGCGGGAATCTCCCCCAGGGGCGAATCCGGCCCGACGCCATTTACGCAGATCACCATGGAGGAATGGCAATCTGTTCTCGCGGTCAATCTGACGGGGACGATGCTGTGCTGCCAGGCGGTGCTGCCGCATATGACGCTGCATGGGTTTGGTCGCATCGTGCTCGTCGGCTCGATCGCGGGACGTACGATCCCGCGCATCGCGGGTGCGGCCTATGTTACATCCAAATCAGCTCTCGCCGGGTTAGCCCGATCGCTGGTGGCTGTTGCAGCCGGTCACGGCGTAACCGTCAATCTCGTAGCGCCGGGGCGGATCGCAACGCAAATGGCTGGCCCGATCGACAGCGAGCTTAACAAACTCGCGATCGCGCGTATTCCGGTGGGGCGCATGGGAAGACCAGATGATGTCGCGGCCGCCATTCGATTTCTCATCTCTGAAGAAGCAGGTTTCATCAACGGCGCGATCCTGGACATCAATGGCGGCGAATTTGCCCCGCTTTAGGATGATCGGGAGGAGGAGACATGCAATTTCGTGTTCTGATCCACTCGCAAGATGTGCAGATGTTTCTGCTTCTCCAACACATCCTCGCGACCGAAGGTTTTTTCGCATCATCCGTGGCGAATCTCGAAGAGATGGAAAGCGAGCTGGCCGACGGTGGTGTGAGAGCTATCATGATCGATTGCGCGACCGCTGAATTGAACCCTTCCCAATTACATTTGCTCAAGCTTGCGCACTCGAAGGTCGTCTTTACACTTTTGCGCGATCGGCATGATCGCGCCTTTGACGACACAAGGGTCGATTTTGTCCTTATCCGTCCGTTCGATCCTGTGCGCCTCATCGAATTGTTTCGTCGTCTACGGCTCGACGCGCTGATTGAATTGGGTGGCGCGAAGGACGTCGCCAACATTCTTCGCTTTGCGGATCTCGAAATGAACACCGTTGCCGCAAGGGTGCGCCGTAACGGCCACGAGGTCGTACTTACCGCATTACAGTTTCGGCTCTTGCGATATCTCTTGAGTGATCCAGAAATTGTTCGAAGTCGCGAGGAGCTCATCGCTGCGGCTTGGTCAGCCGCAATCGATGTGGAGCCGCGAACTGTGGATATCCACATGGGTCATATTCGACGAGCACTTCGGAGGTTGGGTCCTGATCTCATTCGTACCGTTCGCTCGCAAGGCTACGCATTGGCTCTCGATCCTAATCGCACAAGTGAAATTGCTACCGGTAATATGTAAGTTATTGGTCGGCGATGTCCGTTCATTACCCGCGAGCCGAATCCGGATGTTCTGGTGCCGTTGGGTGCAGCCGTTGCGTGGCTCCTGTGGGCATAGGAGTTCCTGTACCCAGAAGAGCGCCAGCGCGAGCAGAAGACGAAGATCTTGAAGCTGCCTACTGCGGAAGCGCGCGAAGAAGGAGAAAGACGGTCGCTTGCATCTTGTTTCCGTTCATCGCGGACACCTACCAGTTATGATGTTTCTGCGGAAACATCATAACTCGCTGACCCCTTTAGCGCTCGCGGGAGCCTGCTGGCTATCGGAAGTTAGAGGCACGTCTCATCTTACGACCTGTCTTCCCTACCAGCCGGCTTTGACGCCGCATCAAGACGGGTCTCGCCGTTCGGGCTCATGCCGCTGCTGCCGTGGCGGTGGGGCCGCCAGCCTCATGCGGCCGGCAGCACCCTGATCGGGAAATCGTCGCTCTCGTCGTCGTTCTCGAAAGCCATTTGGTCGGCGAGCTTACGGAGGTGGTTGAAGTCGGCCGGGCCGTCGAAGGAGATGCCGCCGAGGCGGATGACGACGGAAAGCGGCGCGCCGTCGGCGCTGAAGGTGGCCGCGGAGACGCCCGCGCGGATGCGGGTACCGATGTCGTGAGCGTTCTCGATCGTGGCGCCAGGAAGGAAGATACCGAGTTCGTTGGTCGCGAGCCGTGCCACGAGATCGCCCTGACGAACCGAGGACTGGATGATCGAGGCAAGCGATTGCATCACCGTGTCGGCCCATTGCAGCCCGTAGCGGCGGCCGATGTCGTCGAGCGTATCGAGGATAACGGCGATGACGATGCCGCCGGCATCGGCGGCGACATGCTTGCGCCGGTCGACAAAGTGCTCGACGGCCGCGGCAAAGGCCGTACCGTTCAGCGTCTTCGTTACACTGTCGTAGCGCGCCGCCTGGGTGGCGTTTTCCTGCATCTTGCGAACGACGCTGTTTTTGAGCTGTAAGGCAAAAAGCAGCGGAAAGGCCACAAATGCGGAAATAAGTGCTGCACCGACAAATCCGACCAAAAATGGTCGATCCGGCATCAATAAGTTTAATATAAGTACAAGACCAACCGAACTGACCACGGCGCACAGCGCGCCGAGCGTGGCCGTCCGCAGGGCTTTGAAAATGGTGGCGGAGGGATGTCCCCGTTGTAGAATCATATCGGAGTTATCCCCGTTCTGTAATTCAGTATAAGCTAAACAGAGGCCTGACAAAACCGGCTTAAGAAATCCTGTAAAATTTATTGCTTTGCACCGTTGTTTCCACGAACTAACTGCCTTCGAATAAATATCCGGAATCATTGTTTGCGCTTGGTGCCTGGTTTGCGACAGAGCCCAGCCCTTGATCTCGATCCGTGGTCCTGCGCATGCTTCATCTTCAGCGAGTGACATGGGAGATTACGATATCGATCCGCACAACAAGCAATTGTTGTTGCAGCGTCTCGGGTTATCACATGATGCTTTATTTGCAGGTGAAGAAAGCGGAGGTGGGATGATGCTTCCCGGCTTGGGCCCCCAAGCGAGGTGGCCGAGAAGATGAAGGTTCTGAAGCGGGAGAACCGCGAGCTTTGGCAGGCCGATGAGATAGACCGGATCTCCTCGTTGTTCCGTTTCGCGGGCCGGTCTGGACAAGTTTGCAGAAGCTGAAAAGTGGCGTCGTGGACGCCACGCTGGTCGCGCAAGTGGCTCTCAACGAACTTGGGCTGGGGCAAGCGGCAACTGGGATCGTGAACCCTCGCCACTTTCCTCCAGCGCCGGCGCAAGGCGCCATATGCATAGAAAGCTCAGTTGCAAACAGCCTGGTGACCGAACTGATATCCGTGCCTGATGGCAGCGGACTGGTGCTACGTGGAATGACAATCGAACCAGCCAGAAGCCATCAAAGAACGGCTATTTTCAGGTGGCGGCGATCCGCGGCCGCGGCAAGCGGCGGTTCGGCTACAAGACTTCTGCTTTCGAGTAGACAAACTCTGTTGAAGCCGAACGCGATAACGGCGTGCTTGGTGTGATCGACAGCGTCAGCATCGGCACCGCGAAAGAAATAGAGGCACCTTTGTAAGTGATTTGGTAACGAAGATCGACAAAGACGGCAACACGGAAACAAACGTAATTACTGACACTTACCTTGATGGCACTGTCTCACCTTTGGCTGAATCTGCGACGCCGATGAGTATTTCCTAATATTTCAGAACTTTTCGACTGTCTTAAATTGAATTTTTACACGTCGTGATGGCTGGCGCCATGTACATTCTCCGCGTGGTTGGAGGTCATAATTGTTGCGATCATGAGACAGCGGCACGCGACCCTGTGAATAGTCCAAAAATAGTCATTAGATTTCGACCGCAAAGGCTTGCGCTCTTCGATATTAACTGTTTCAGGAGATTAAATCGGAATCTATTTTGCAAGTAGATGTGATGTCGTCTACGCTTGTAGATAAATAAGACTTATAAAATGTATCTGCTAAAGTATAATTTGGGGAAGGGACGTAGCTTTGGTTTATAAGACGCGATTGATGGCGGCAATCGGTATTTCGATGGCCATAAGTTCTTTATCAAGCGGTTCTGCTGGCGCCATGACATTGCAGCAGGCAATCGATAAGACAATGAAAACTAATCCCCAGATTATGCAGGCAGCGCAAAATCGGGAAGCAACCGAGTTTCAACTGCGCCAGGCGAGGGGGCTTTACCTGCCCTCAGTCGACCTGGAGTCCGGTTATGGTCGCCGTAGACTATCGGATGTCACATCCGGCGCCCTGTCACGCACTCATGATTATCTGAATCCGGCAGATGTAAGCTTGACTATTACACAGACTTTGTTCGACGGCGGCGACCGCAAAGCGCAGAAGGACAAGCAGGCGGCTCGTGTCGACGGCGCATCCTTCCGCGTCCAACAGCGCTCGGAAGCTTTGGCGCTCGAAGTGACCCAGAATTATCTTGAATATCAGCTGCAGATGGAGATCGTGGCGGCTGCTGAAAAGAACGTCGCCTTCCACAAGCAGATGGTCGGAAATATCGAGGATAGCATCAAGGGCGGCGCCCTCACTGATGCCGATCGTCTTCAGGGCGGTGAACGCCTGCAGGCGGCTAATGCTCGCCTTCAGGAAGCGAAAAAGGAGCTCGACGCAACAAAGATCCGCTTTCTCCAGGTTGTCGGTGAGTCGATCAGTAATGCGAGCCGGCCGGCTTCCGTAGCGCGTTACCTTCCTAAGACGTTGGACGACGCAGTCTTCATCGCTCAAAAGAATAACCCGCAGATCTCGTCGGCCAAGGCTGATGTCAATGCTGCTGACGCAGACGTGCGCGGTTCCAAGTCTGCGTTCCTGCCGCGGCTAGACCTCGTCGGCAGCGCTCGCATTGGTGACGATGTCGACGGCAATAAGGGCAACACCAGCGACGTCCAGGTCGGGGTCGTTGCCAAATGGAACCTCTATCATGGCGGCATCGATACCGCCCATCAACAGGAGATGGTTCGTCGCGCCGCCGAACAGCGTTTTGCGCTGAGCCAGACTTACCGCGAGGTCGACGAGTCCGTCCGCTCCGCCTGGAGCGAGCGTACCAACGAGGCTCAGTTAGCGCATATCTTAGGCGGGCAGGAAAAGACGAACGCCCAGCTCGTCACGTCTTACCGCGAGCAGTTCAAGGTCGGTCAGCGCTCGCTGCTTGATCTCCTGGATGCCCAGAACACTCGCTTCAACACCGAGATTTTGGCCAAGACGGCGGAAGTTGCATCCCTTTTTGCCGAATACAAAATCCTCGCAGCATCGGGCAGCCTATTGTCGACGATGAAACTGAAACCGGTCGATCAGGCGACGCCTTATGCCCGTGATCAGTTCGCTGTTTCGTCGAATACGGCCGATCCTGGATATACCAGATACGACTCGCATCAGAAGCCCGGCCTGCCGATGGATCTGCTCGAGCCTATTCGTTAATCGTTACGATCCGAATTGGAAAGTCCTTCATGTTGAACGTGGCACCTGACGTGTCTGCGAGCATATCGTTGCTGACGTTCAAGTCGGCATTTAAATCGGTCGCTGCGTTTTACGGCCGGCCGAGCTCGGATACGGTGCTCTTTTCGGGCATTCCGGACGAAATACTGGAAGCCATGGAGCTGGACGATGTGGAACAGCTGTCGGAACGCGTCGGTCTGCAGGTCCTGAAGCATACGGAAAGAGATTGCCGGCTGGGCAATTTTGACTGTCCCGCCATCGTCACCTTCGCTGGTGGCGGTGTTTTGCCATTGCTCGAAATGACTGAAAACGGTTCCTACGTCACTGAGATCGCGTCAGTCGTTGGGACGCCCGCCTGCTTGACGCGGGAGGAGCTTACGGCGCTCAATCCGCAATCGGCATTTGCCTTTACGCTCTATTACCAGAATTCTTCGGATGAAGCGCGCGTCGGCCATGCCATGGAGATCGAGAAGCGTCACTGGCTGGCAACCGCGCTGGTGCCCTATTGGCGAACCTATGCCCGCGTCATGCTGGCGGCGCTGTTCATCAACATTATCGCGCTGGCCTCGCCGCTTTTTACCATGAACGTCTATGATCGGGTCCTGCCAAACAAGGCATTCCCGACGCTCTGGGTACTGACCGCCGGCATCTCTTTGGCCTATCTCTTCGATTTTCTACTGAAAACAGCCCGCGCATCGCTGATCGACTATGCGGGCCGCAAGGCGGATTTGCGGCTGTCGCAGTTGATCTTCGACAAGATCCTGAATTCGACCCTGGCGTCCCGTCCGATGTCGACCGGAGAATACGCCAATCGCGTGACCCAATATGAATTCGTGCGCGAATTTTTCACTTCGAACACGATCGGAGTGCTGATTGACAGTCTTTTCGTCGTGATCTTCCTGGTCGTCATCTATTTGATCGCTGACTGGCTCGTGATCATTCCAGCCGTCGCCTTCGTTCTGTCAGTGACAATCGGGCTCGTTGCGCAGGCCCAGATCGGCAAGCGCATGGCAACGGCCACGAACGAGGCATCGCGCCGCCAGTCGATGCTCGTTGAGACGATTTCGACGATAGAGACATTGAAGAGCCTGCGCGCCGAAGCGACCATGCTGCGCCGCTGGCAGGAACTCACGAAATATTCGAGCCGCACCAGCGAGGATATCAAGCACATCTCGTCGAGCGCCATCAACATGACGATGTTTCTCCAGCAAATGGTCAGTGTGCTTATCGTCGTCGCGGGCACCTATGAATTTGCCGATGGAAAAATCGCCATGGGTGCGATCGTCGCCACCGTCATGCTGGCGGGCCGCGCCGGTGCGCCTTTCGGGCAGATCGCCATGACGCTTGCGCGGTTCCGCCAGGCCACCATGTCCCTGCGTATTCTCGACAAGATCATGGAGCAGCCCGATGACCGGCCGTCGACTGTCGGCTTCGTCAATCGGCAGATCACTGGTGGCGGATTCAGCTTCCAGAACGTTTCCTTCCAGTATCCTGGCTCCGATCAGGCGGTCATCAATCAGCTTTCCTTCACGGTTGCACCTGGCGAAAAGATCGGGATCATCGGCCGCATCGGCTCTGGCAAGACGACGCTCGGCCGGCTTCTCGACGGGCTGTTCCAGCCGGCCAGCGGTCGCGTGCTGATCGATGGCGTCGATATACGCCAGTATCACATGGCCGAGGTGCGCGCCGCCGTTGCTGTCGCCGGCCAGTCGTCGGACTTGTTCTCCGGCACGGTGAAGGAAAACCTGCTGCTCGGCCGCGCTGATGCCAGCGACGAGGAACTATTGGCCGTTTCGCGCATGACCGGCGTTGAAGAGTTCGTTGCCCTGCACCCACGCGGGTTCGACATGCCCGTCGGCGAGCGCGGCGCGAACCTCTCGAACGGCCAAAAGCAGGCGTTGACCATAGCTCGGCTGCTCCTGACCCGGCCGAAGATCGTCTTTCTTGACGAGCCGTCCGGGGCAATGGATTTGGCAAGCGAGCGCCATCTCATCAGCAAGCTGACCCAAGCATTCGGCCCGCAAACCACACTGCTCGTTGCAACCCATCGTCACAGCATGCTGGAGCTCGTCGACCGGCTGATCGTCATCGACAAGGGTCGCATCATCGCCGATGGACCAAAGAACGCGGTCATCGAGGCGATGCAGCGAAAGGCGGTGCAATAATGCGAGCCTCTCGCCACAACATCCACGACAATCCGCCATTCTTCGCGCGGCTGATCCTCGGCCTTTGTGCCCTGATGATCGTTGCTTTCATCGCGTGGGCGGCCTTTGCCGATATCGACGAGATCGCACGCGGCGAAGGGAAGGTTATACCGGTATCGAAGACGCAGATCGTGCAATCGTCCGAGCCTGGTATCGTCCAGGAGATCAACGTCAATCTCGGGCAGGTCGTCCATAAGGGCGATATGCTGGTCCAGCTCGACAATACGACGACGGCGTCGACGCTCGGTGAATCGGTTGCCAAGGCTCGCGCGCTCGGTGCCAAGGTTGAGCGCCTGGCCTTGGAGGAGGCGGGTGCCTTGGACGCACAGTTCGTCTGCCCGGCTGATATTCTTGCCACTGCAAAAAACGTCTGCGACAACGAGGAAAAGCTCTTCGAGGCGGATCGCGCATCCTATAGGAACAAGCTCGATGTTCTCGATCAGCGCCTGAAGCAACATCAGAACGAGCTGGAAGAAGCCCACGCCAACATAGACCGCCTGACGCAGAACATAGTCGGCGCCCAGAAGCAATATGATCTGCTGAAGCCGCTTGGTGAGAAAAAGCTCGTTGCTCAAACGGAAGTCCTCAAAGTCCAGCGAGAGCTTGTCGACCTGCAAGGGCAGCTTAAAGTCTATGTCGAAAGCCTCGATCGCCTGCAGTCAGCCGTCAAGGAGGCGACATTACAGGTTGGCGACCTTGGACTACAGCTGCGCCAGCAGGCCCTGACCGACAAGGGCCAGGCACTGTCGGAACTTTCGGTCGTCGACGAGACGATCCGCGGGGCATCCGATCGGGTCAAGCACACGGATATCCGGTCGCCGGTGGACGGCATCGTCAATACGCTGGAGGTCAATACGATCGGCGCCTACGTCGACGCCGGCAAGGTCATTGCTGGTGTCGTCCCGACAGCGGATACTCTGCTGATCGAGGCGAAGATCTCGCCCCGCGATGTTGCCTTTGTGCGTATCGGCCAGCCGGCGATCATTAAGATCTCGGCCTATGATTTCTCGATCTTCGGCGCTCTGGACGGCAAGGTCGTCAACGTATCCGCCGACAGCCTTGTCGAAAAGGACAAGAACGAAACCTATTACCTCGTGCGCATCAAAACCGACAAATCGGCGCTGGAGCGAGACGGCAAGCATTATCCGATCATCCCCGGCATGGTGGCTTCAGCCGAGATCCTGACAGGCCACAAGGCAATTCTCACCTATTTGATGAAGCCGATCAACAAGGCGCGCTCCGAGGCGCTCACGGAACGGTGAGGGCAGCCATGCGCAAAGGAGCCGGGAAGGACGAAGCGGCAATGACAGTCCGGGAGGAAGCCTTGCCCTCGGTCGATGGTGACGAGCTGGAGCCGCGTTTCCGCGCGGTAACGGGCGGCGGCGAGCGCCGTGGCATTCGCCTGGAGCGCATCTATTGGGATGGTCTCGGACGAATGGCAGAGGCCGGCGGTATCAGCATCGGCGACCTAGTGTCCACCACGGCAGCCGAAATGCCGGAAACGGGCAACCTCACCTCCTTGTTGCGCGTGCTGAGCTTCAAATGGGCGCTGAGGCGCCTCGATGCCGTCGAAGATCTCGCATCGCTGACCAATCTCAATGCAGTCCTTCAAGCGTCGCCGACGCCAGCCGTGGTGCTGACGCAGGAACGCGGGGTCAAGCTCTTCAACGACGCCTTCCTGAAGATGCTGCGCCATCGCCTGCCGATGATCGATGATGTCCAGCAGACGGCGCGCACGTTACGCCTGTCGATCGACACCCAGATCCAAGAGGTGCTTTCCGTCCTATCGCTCAATCGGGGTAAGACGCTGAACACTGGATTCAAGATCGGTCTCGGCCAGCAATCGCTGACGGGCCAGATCAATCTGGCATTGGCGCCGACACACGAGGCGTTGATGCTGATCGGCTATCTTTCCGTCTCCTGAGAATGCCATTGCTTTCGTTATGCGCGAGGCTTGCCCCGGAATGCCAAGGTGGCAGGTTCGATTAGCGAACCTCGCCTTCACCGGGGACCACCTTGGCGAGCGGCACTGCGGCGGCAACCGCTTGTGCATGAGGATCGCGCGAACCGTGCAGATAGCCGCGACCTGCAACGATCGAATAAAGCGGCAGATATTCGGCAATCCGTTTGTCCGACAAGACCTCGTCGCGCATGTTGTCGAGGATAAGATTGTTACCGTTGACGGAGACTGACAGGACCGCGTGGTAAAAATGCCGCTGCTGGTCGAATAGGACGACCAGTGTCATATGGTCGAGATCGATACCTGCCTTATAGAGTGCTGCCATCTTCAGGATGGCGTAGTCTTCGCAGTCGCCCTGCTGATGCGACAGCGCTTCGCTCGGCTTCGCCCAGTAATCCGCCACATGATAGGTGTCCATGTCGCTGGCGTAGCGGATGACACGGTTGACTGTGTAATTTATCATATTGATCTTGTCGCGGATCGAAGCGCCGGCAATCTTTGTTTCAGCGGCCGCGACGACGGTTTCGGCTGCATTGCATCCACCTGCTCCGCAATCGAGCGATTTACCCGACCGGATTTCGGCGAGCGGGCCCGCGAAACTGTCGAGTGCAGCAAGATGCTTGAATGGAATGGCGACGGTTCCGAAGACCGAGTCGCCTAAAGGAGCTATGCTTGGCTTCGCGGGTCTCACCGGTTCAGACGCGATCAAGTCATTATGCGGAAGACCGCCCGGCGCAACCGCGAGGCTCTTGTTAAACGCCGCAAGGCCGACGCTGCTGATCGCCTGTACAGCGTTTTTGAAGGTTGGCGCGAAGAGATCGATAGCGGTATCGACCAGCGGCGCCTGAAGCAGCCTGACAACGGGGCGGACGGTATCGCCGGCCGCCGCCATGCTAATGGTCGGCGACGATAGACCGAAGGCAAAGGAAGCTGCAACAAGTGCCGAAAGTATAGTTTTTTTGTTCTTGTATGCCATTGGCGCTAAATTCTCCCTGATTGAGAGAATAGTGCGCGATACTTCTGAATATGCCGTTCGGATATATAGATAAATTAAGTATAAATTAGGAGATCAAATAAGTATAAATTTGTACGGAATGCGATGGGAAACTATTAAGGATGATTTTGGCAAGGGTATTGAAGTCCTGACGCGGAATGGATGAAACGGCGCTGTCGCGATAGAGGACAGCGTCTCTCGTTACCTATTTGCTCGATGGAGCCTGCCTGCTTTAGAGCGGGATGAATTTAAGCCCGTTCATAGCCAGCGTTTATGAAGTAGTTTGAGCATTCTTGTGGCGCAATGG
>NZ_JBNDIC010000058.1:0-33318 GCF_056755475.1 Rhizobium sp. KNZ2-6A
TCTAAGTCATTCCGGGGGTAATCCATGCGCGCCAATTTCCGCATGCAGCGGCTGTTCGTGACCGCAGATATCAAGGCAGGCATCGCCATCGAGGTTGATCAGGATCAGTTCAACTATCTTGCCAATGTTCTGCGCATGGAGGATGGCGCCGAACTGCTCGTATTCAACGGCCACGACGGCGAGTGGAGGGTCAGCATCGCCTTTCCCTCCCGCAAGCGCATCCTGCTGACGCCCGTCGAGCAAACAAGGCCGCAGCCGGCCCCCTCCGACCTGCATTATCTCTTCGCGCCGCTGAAAGTCGGACGGCTCGATTATCTCGTGCAGAAGGCCGTGGAAATGGGCGCGGGCCTGCTGCAGCCGGTCATGACCCAGCATGTGCAGGGCAAGATCACCAATCTGGACAAGGTCAAGGCCAATGTCATCGAAGCCGCGGAGCAATGCGGCATCCTCGGCATTCCCGATGTCGCCGAGCCGGTAAAGCTTGCCGAGCTGCTCGCCCACTGGCCGCGCGAGCGTCGCATCATCTATTGCGACGAAGGCGATGCCGGCCAGAATCCGCTGCCGCTGCTGACGCAGGTGAAGGAGAAGCATCTGGCGCTGCTGGTCGGGCCCGAGGGCGGCTTTTCCGAAGAGGAGCGGGCACTGCTGCGCAACCTCGATTTCGTTACCGCCATTCCGCTCGGTCCGCGCATCCTGCGCGCCGATACGGCGGCCGTTGCCGCCATGGCGGTGATCCAGGCTGTTATCGGCGACTGGAACTGAGCCTTACTCCAAGACCGCAACGACAGTTGCAACGATCAGCAGGATCGCCAGCGAGATATTGACGATCCGCGAGACCCTTGGATTTTGAAGGAAGCGGGACAGCGAAGCGCCGACAAGAAGCCACACCATGTGGATGGCGACGATCATTCCCGTCAGTAGCACGATCTTGACGGTTGCATCGAGCAGCCGCTGGTCTTGAAACAGGCTGACCCCGGCAAAGACGGCGGCGATCGCGAGATAGGCCTTGGGATTGGCGACGGCCAGCAGGAAGCCGCCTGAAAAGGCCGGAGCCACGACCTGATCGCCGCGGCGCGACAGCGGCGGCGCGGTGGCGATCTTGAAGGCGAGATACAGGATATAAACGGTCGAGACCGCCGTCAGCAGGAAGGCGCCATGCGGCACCGACAGCAGGATCGCAACGACGCCCGCCGCCACGGCCAGCAATACCATGACCGTGCCCGCGATCAGGCCGGAGACGTAACCAAGCGAGCGCCGGAAGCCATAGGCCGCGCCCATGGCCGTCGCGCTGATCGTCGAAGGGCCTGGGCTTCCCATGATGACCAGGGAGGCCAGAAGCAAAGTCAGTATAGGATAGTAAAGGGCGTTCGGACCGTTCATCGATATGCTCCGATTGATGTCAATCGAAGCAAAACTATCCATGCCCACGGCGAGACGTCTTGAACGCTTGTGCAAACAAGCCGGCGGCTGACACGGCTGTGATGCACTGGCGAGACACAAA
This sequence comes from Rhizobium sp. KNZ2-6A, assembly GCF_056755475.1. Classification (NCBI taxonomy): domain Bacteria; kingdom Pseudomonadati; phylum Pseudomonadota; class Alphaproteobacteria; order Hyphomicrobiales; family Rhizobiaceae; genus Rhizobium; species Rhizobium sp. KNZ2-6A. Next base: position 1,502 of record NZ_JBNDIC010000058.1, read on the forward strand.
ATCCTATTTTTTTGAACGACCCTTGAAAGAAATTCACTTGCACCGTACGTCAATCCGCGTCAATCACCCTCCTATTGACCTGCGGCTTGCGCGGGCTCTTCTCCGAGATCTAAGGTAATACCATGGCGCGCGATACCACCGACCAGACTCCGCTCTCCTCGGTCTCGGAAATGACAGCCTATCTGGCTGCCGGCAGCAGGCCGAAGGAGAAATTCCGCATCGGCACGGAACACGAGAAGTTCGTGTTCTTCCGTGCCGACAACAGCCCCGTGCCCTATTTCGGCGAGGCCAGCATTTCCGCGCTCCTTACGGGGCTGCAGAAGAAGAGCGGCTGGGATCCGATCATGGATGGCGACAACATCATCGGGCTTGGCGAACCCTCCGGCATGGGCGCGATCTCGATCGAGCCGGGCGGCCAGTTCGAACTCTCCGGCGCGCCGCTCGAAACCATCCACCAGACCTGTAAGGAATCGAACAGTCATCTGGCGACGGTGCGCGAGATCGCAGAGCCGATGGGCATCCGTTTCCTCGGCGTCGGCGGCAGCCCGAAATGGACGCTCGCCGAAACGCCGCGCATGCCGAAATCGCGCTACGACATCATGACCCGCTACATGCCGAAGGTCGGCACCAAGGGTCTCGACATGATGTATCGCACCTGCACGATCCAGGTGAACCTCGACTTCTCGTCGGAAGCCGACATGCGCCGCAAGATGCGCGTGTCGATGAAGCTGCAGTCGCTGGCAACCGCGCTCTTTGCCTCCTCCCCCTTTACGGAAGGCAAGCCGAACGGTCTTTCCTCCTGGCGCGGTGAGATCTGGAAGGACACCGACAACCGCCGCGGCGGCCTGCTGGACTTTACCTTCCGCGACGATTTCGGCTTTGAAGACTATGTGAAATGGGCGCTCGACGTTCCCATGTATTTCGTCGTCCGCGAGGGCCGCTATCACGACTGTACGCATGTCACTTTCCGCCAGTTCATGGATGGTGCGCTGAAGGGCGAAATCGCCGATTGGGAACCGACGATGGGCGATTGGACGAACCATCTTTCGACGCTGTTTCCCGACGTGCGCCTGAAGCGCTTCCTGGAAATGCGCGGCGCTGACGGCGGCCCCTGGCGGCGCATCTGCGCGCTGCCGGCCTTCTGGGTCGGCCTGCTCTATGACGACGAGGCGCTGACGGCTGCCGACGAGCTGACCAAGGACTGGAGCTTCGATGAGGTCAACGCGCTGCGGGATGCGGTGCCGGCACAGGGCCTGAAGGCCGCGATCAAGGGCCATGGCCTGCTTGATGTGGCGCGCGAAGTGGTCGGCATTTCCCGCCTCGGCCTGAAGAACCGCGGCCGCCTGAATGGTGACGGACTGGACGAAACCGTCTTCCTTTCGCCGCTCGACGAAGTGCTCGCCAAGAAGGGTACGCTCGCCGACGATCTGCTGATGCTCTACAACGGCCGCTGGAACCAGTCCGTCGAGCCGATCTTCGAGGAATATCAGTACTGATAGCCGATCGACTGCCGTCATCGCATCGATAGGATGACGGCAGAAACCGGTATGCGCTCTCTTTTTTCCGCTATAGTATCGGCATAAAGCGCCGCCTGATTCCGAAGCGGCCTCATAGCGGGGAAAGGGACTTCGATGCTGCCACTCTTCGACATGATGATGCAGGCACAGAACGGCGCCGCCACGGAGGCCATGGCCAAGCAGTTCAACCTGGCGCAGGAGCAGGCGACCAAGGCGATGGCCGCGCTGATGCCAGCCTTTTCCTCCGGCTTCAAGCGCAGCGCGACCGATCCCTATAATTTCATGGGCGTGATGCAGGACATCAGCTCGGGCAATTATGCCAAATATTTCGAGGATATGACCAAGGCCTTCACGCCCGAAGGCATCGCCGACGGCAATGCGGTGCTGGGCAGGCTGTTCGGCTCCAAGGAGGTTTCCCGCGCAGTTGCGGCGCAGGCAGCCCAGATGACCGGCATCGGCCAGGAGATCTACAAGCGCATGCTGCCCGCCATGGCCGATACGCTGATGGGCGGTCTCTTCAAGGAAACCAGCGGCCAGATCCCGCAGATGGCCAATCCCTTCCTCAATACCGATATGGGCGAAATGATGCAGAGCTGGCTGCAGAGCATCGGCTTTGCGCCGAAGCAGCAGCCGACACCGCAGGCGAGCATCTTCGACAACCCCTTCACCCAGGCGATGGAGCTGATGTTCGGCGCCGATTCGGTCAAGCGCGGGAAGCCGGCGCAGACCAATCCGTTCCTCGACAATCCCTTTGCCAAAGCTTTCCAGGACATGATGAAGAACTTCCCGATGCCATCAGAGCCGCCGAAGGAAGAGCCGAAGGCCAAGCCCGCCGCCGGCATCGACATGGCCGCCTATACCGAGATGTTCAACGCCATGTTCGACAGCGGCCTGGAAGTGCAGAAGAGCTATCAGAAGAACATGGAAGCGATCTTCGACAGCTATCTGAAGACGCAGGACAAGCCGGCGCCGAAACAAGAGTGACGGCGTCACTTTCGATCCTCAATCATTGTTCGTAATTCCGCACAGCCCGTGCGCATTGCGCCCGCTTATCATACACTGAGACTGAGCCTATTTCTGCTTTCATCTTGAAAGGAGACAGCCATGTCCAGCATCGATCAATCCGGCAGCTTTACCCTTGGGGACCGTAAGGTCAAACGGCTTGGCTACGGCGCCATGCAGCTCGCAGGCCCCGGTGTCTTCGGCCCGCCGAAGGACCATGACACCGCGCTCGCAGTCCTGCGCGAAGCGATCGCCTCCGGCGTCAACCATATCGATACAAGCGATTTCTACGGTCCGTATGTGACCAACCGGCTGATCCGCGAAGCGCTCCATCCCTATCGCGACGATCTTACCATCGTCACCAAGATCGGCGCGCGACGCGGCTCGGATGCATCCTGGCTGCCGGCTTTTTCTGTCGACGAGCTGAAGCAGGCGGTGCATGACAATCTGCGCAATCTGCAACTCGACGTGCTCGATGTTGTTAACCTCCGCATCATGCTGGACGTGCACGGTCCTGCCGAAGGGTCCATCGAAGCACCTCTGACCATTCTGGCCGACCTGCAGCGGCAAGGTCTGGTGCGTCACATCGGGCTCAGCAATGTCACAGCCAACCAGATCGCCGAGGGCCGCCGGATCACGGAGATCGTCTGCGTACAGAACCAATATAATCTTGCCCATCGCGCAGACGACAGCCTGATCGACGCACTTGCCGCCGATGGCATCGCCTACGTGCCCTTCTTCCCGCTCGGCGGCTTCACGCCGCTGCAATCCTCGGCCCTTTCCAATGTCGCCGCCCGCCTGAACGCGACGTCGATGCAGGTGGCGCTCGCCTGGCTCCTGCAGCGTGCGCCGAACATCCTGCTCATTCCGGGCACATCGTCGCTGGCCCACCTCAAGCAGAATATCGCAGCCGCCGAGCTCAGATTGCCGGAGGATGCGATCACGGAACTCGATCGCATTGCTGGCGCCAGCCACGTCTGACGCGATCCCTCAGCGATCCGGGACGGCTCGGGCAGGTAGTTCGAGCCGTCTCTCTATTCCGATATTGTCGAGAAACACCTCATCGTGGCTGACGACCAGAAGCGCGCCGTCATAGGCCCGCAGCCCAGCTTCGACCGCCGCAATGGAATCGATATCCAGATGGTTGGTCGGCTCATCGAGAACAAGCAGCGAGGGCGGCACCGCGCCGCCAAGCACGCAGGCGAGCCCGGCGCGCAGAAGCTGGCCGCCGCTGAGGCTGGAGACGATCTGCAGCGCGGCATCAGCCCGGAACATGAAGCGCGCCAGCGCGGCACGGCAGGCATTCTCGTCAGCCTCCGGGTTGATCCGTCTGAAATTGTCGCGGATCGACAGCGATGGGTCAAGGAGGCTGACCCTCTGGTCCAGCAGAGCCAAATGGACGACCCGCACCGTCCCGCTCCAGGGCTCCAACGTACCCGAAATCAGCGCCAGCAGCGTCGTCTTGCCCGAACCGTTCGGCCCGGTGACGGCAACGCGTTCCGGTCCTGTCATGATGAAATCAAAATCGCGCAGGATCGACCGCTCATGCTCGTAGCCGGCGGTGATACCCTCCATCCGCAGGACGATCCTGTTTGCCGGCAACCCCGATGTCGGCAGCTTGACGGTCAGGGGCTGCAGGATCTCGATCTTTTCGCGGGCGGCGACGGCATCCTGAAGGACCTGGGCACGGCGGCGTTCGGCAAGGCGGGTATTTTCGCCGCTCGTCATCTCGCTTCGCTCCTTCATTCCGCCAAGCAGGATGCGTGGTATGCCGCCCTTGGCCGCCATCTTCCGGCCGGCCTTGTCCCGCCGGGCTTGCCGTTCGACAGCTGCCTGGGCGCTTCGTTCCACCTCGGCGACACGCTTCTCCGCCTCCGCGAAATCATGCTCGGCGGCGGAAAGCTCCAGCGCCTTGCGCTCGCGATACTGCGTCCAGTTGCCGCCATAGCGCGATGCGCCGAGCGATATCAGCTCGACGATCGCATCCATGGTGTCGAGCAGCTCACGGTCATGGCTGATGACGATGGCGCCTGCCCTCCAGCCCGAGAGCAGATCGATGACAGCTGCGCGGCCGTCACGATCTAGATTGTTGGTGGGTTCGTCGAGAATGAGGAAATCGGGATCGTCGACGATAAGCGCAGCAAGACCACCACGCGTGCGCTGTCCGCCTGATAGCGTCACGAGAGGCGTTTCCGGGGTGACGTCGAGCCCGACGCGAGCAAGGGCTGCGGCGATGCGCGCCTCGAGCGTCCAGTCGGCCGAGGCGAGTTCGTCATTGGTCGCTTCGCCGGCTTCCGCACGCTTCAACACAGCAAGGGCCTCGGTCGCACCGAAGAGATCGGCAACGGTCTCGTCCGCCTTCACCTGCACGCTCTGGCGCAGGATGCCCAATCGGCCGTTGAAGGAGATGCTGCCGGATTGCGGCTGCAAGTCTCCGGCGACGAGCTTGATCAGCGTCGTCTTGCCGACGCCGTTACGGCCGACAAGGCCGGTGCGCTCGGTGCCGAAGCTCAGATCGAGATGGGAAAGAAGCGGCCGGCCGTCAGGCGTGGACCACGAAAGATTGGATAGAACGATGGATATGGGCATGAGCAAAAATTTCCCCGATGGCAAGGCTGAACGGCATTGCGGTCGAGGTGGAATCCATTGCTGCACACATCCTGTTGGTATTATTAATGCCCATAAGCTAGGCGACAAGCGGCATCAGTTCAAGTCCGGCGCGCAAAGTCAGGGGCAAGTTCAACCCTTGGCGTCGATGGCATCGAGGAAATCGATGACCCGCTTCCAGGTGAGATCCGCCGCCTTGGCATCGTAATCAGGCAGGCTGGCATCGGTGTAGAGGTGGCCGCCGCCTGGATAGGTGAAGACTTCCGCCGATATGCCGGATCGGTCGGCCGCCTGCCGCCAGGCGGCGACTTCCTCCGCCGGTTCGAACGGATCGGGATCGGCCAGATGAAGCTGCAATGGCAGGCCCTTGCGGGCATTGTCGGCAATGGTGGCAAGGCCATGCAGCAAGAGGATGCCGGCGGTCTTTTCCCGCTTTGGCCACAGGCTCGACGCGACGCCGGCGCCCATCGAAAACCCGGCAAGCACCGTCGAGGCGGGCAGGCCCGCCAGCGCCCACTCCGCGCGCTCGCAAATCGTCGGCCAGCCGATCTCGTCCTTGAATTCGAAGCCCTCCTCGATCGATCGGGCGATCAGCCCATCATAGAGATCCGGCGCGAAAGCCTTGTGGCCCGCGGCCTGCGCGCGCTCCACCGCCTCATGCTCGAGGGAGCGCAAGCCGTAGACGGAGTGGAAGAAGATCACCGTTGCCATCGTCGAATCCCTGCTATCCGATCAAATGAAGATAAGACAGTTGCCGCCGGAGGCAACTTGTCCGCGTATGATCCATTGCGGAAACACGGTCATAAAAAGAAAAAACCCGGTGTTGGCCCTTGGGCCGAACACCGGGAAAGAGGCAGGGCTTATTGGCTATCACCCTGCGGGGAAACTGTTGTCCCACATCAGCCGCGGAAGCTGAAGGCGGAGAGGCGCGCGCAGCGACGCGCGGAATTGGTCAGATGGCTGGACGGGTCCTCGAAGAAGGTCGAGGTGGTCAGCGCGGCATCGAGATCCTGCCTTGTCAGGCCAACGTCGCGCAGCTGCGCATCGTTCAGCTCGTTCAGATAGTGGATCTCCCTGCGATTTCGGATTGCGCGCCAGACGGATGCCAGCTTGGCAAAAGCAAGCATCGTGCGTGCCGTCAGCGACAGCGATGGCGTTGCAAGGCCGAGATTAAGGGTCCGATCTGTCGTGCGCATTTCCGTAGTCCTTTCCTTGGGGCACACGCCAGCCAAGCCCCTTTCCGGTATTCCGGAAAAGGGGCGTCGGCCGGGAGGAATTCGACAAGAGCGTCTGTTCAATTGGTATGCTGAATTGCACTAGGAAGATGCCAAAGCCCTATTGATCAGTCCAACGAATGTTTCTAATGGTAATTATCAAACTCCTTTATAGGTGAGCCATGTCCGCGCCGCTTGATATCGATCAGTTGCAGACCTTCATTGCAATCGTGGATTCCGGCAGCTTTACCAAGGCGGCCGACCGGGTGTTCAAGACGCAGTCGGCTGTATCCATGCAGATGCGCCGGCTGGAAGAGCGCGTCGGCAAGCAGCTCTTCATCAAGGACGGGCGCGGCAACCGCCTGACGGCCGAAGGCGAAAAGCTGCTGAACTATGCCCGCCGCATCATCCGTCTGAACAATGAGGCAATGGCGGCTTTCGACGACAATCGTCTCGAAGGCACGTTGCGCATCGGCACGCCGGACGATTACGCCGACCGCTATATGCCCGAAATCATCGGCCGCTTTGCCAAGACGCATCCGAATGTCGAGCTCTATATCGTCTGCGAACCCTCGGTCGATCTGGCCGAGCGCATGCATCGCGGCGAACTCGACATCGCACTGGTCACGCATAATCCGCGCGAACGCATGTCGGATGTGGTGCGGACGGAACCGCTCTGCTGGGTCGGCTCGGCCAACCATCCGCTGCGCGACGATGCGCCCATCCCGCTCGCCGTCGGGCGGCGCGACTGCCAGTGGCGCCAGCTTGCCTGCTCGGCGCTCGATGCCGGCGGCCGCGACTATCAGATCCTGTTCACCAGCTGGTCCTGCACCGTCGTTGCCGCGGCTGTGCTTGCCGGCATGGCGGTTTCGGTCATGCCGGAATCGGCGCTCAGGACCGGCATGAAGGTGCTGACCCAGGCTGACGGCTTCCCGCCGCTGCCGCCGGTGCAGATCGGCATCATGAAGCGGGCCGGCCTGTCCGTATCGCTGATGAACGCCATCACCGCCCATATCTCGGCCTGCCTCGACAACATCACGCCGGCTGCGGTCGACGATGACCTGGATGGCGAGATGAAGACCTATACGCGCTTCTCTCCGCGGCTGCGCGCCGGGCACATTCTGCCGGGCTGGTGACCTCCGGGCTCACCAGCCAAACATCTTCCAGTCGCAATTATTGTGCCGGCTCCGCCAGCAATGTCGTACGGATCACCTGTTTCCATTCATGGAGCATGCGCACAGCCATCTCATCGTCGCTCATGATGGCAAAGCGGACGGATGCGCCGATCAGATGGCTGAAAAGCTGGATGCGCGCCTCAAGGTCGATGCGGCTTTCGGCCGGCAGGTAAGGCCGAATGCTCTCCAGGAAAATTTCGGCGACGCGATTGCTGTGCGCGATGTTGAGCTTCAGGATATCCCTGTCGATATCCGTGCCGAGCCAGACGCCGAGATAGGCAGGATCGCCGCGAAACTCGTGATAATACCAATCGATCATGCCGCAGACCAAGTCGATGGCATGATCCAGCGATGTCACGGTCGCAAAGGCTTCCCCGACCTTTTGCTGGATTAGGCGGGAGTGCCGATCAAGCAGGGCTCCGACGATTGCGGCCTTGTCCGGAAAATATTGATAAACGGAACCGATCGGAATCCTCGCGACCGAGGCGAGCTCCGTCATTTTCATCGCGCTGACGCCATTTTCGGCGATCAGCCTGGCCGCGACCGACAGGATGACGTCGACGCGTTGAATGCTTCGCTCCTGCTGCGGCCTTTTGCGGAACGTGACGCGGTCAGGCCTATCCGGATTCATTCTTTCCCCGTTTCATTTTCGTACTGAACGACGCTGGACACGGCAGACGCTATGACACCAGACACGTTCAATGCACGTAAAAGGGAAAAGTTGAATTTTAATCATTACTTAGGCGCCATTGCCGTTACGAAAATCGAGGCCGAAACATGGTTTCGACCTCGATAATCAGCGCATGGCTGACAAGCCGTTCTTAACGACTTGCGTCGTTACGATACATATTTCTTCAGAAACTCGACCGTCCTGCCCCAAGCGAGATCGGCGGCCTTCTTGTCGTAGCGGGCGGCCGACGTGTCATTGTTGAAAGCATGGTTGACGCCGTCATAGACGAAGATCTCGAAGGTCTTGCCGCCCGCCTGCAGTTCCTTGCGATAGGCATCGATACCGGCATTGATGCGATCGTCGAGGCCGGCATAATGCAGGAGCAGAGCCGCCTTGATATTGGGCACATCGCTCGCCTGCGGCTGTGCGCCGTAATAGGCGACACCTGCCTTCAGCTCCGGCGAGATCGTCGCGAAACGGTTGACGAGACCGCCACCCCAGCAGAAGCCGACCGCGCCGACCTTGCCATTGGCGCCATCGGCCTTGGCAAGATAGGTCAGGCTCGCTTCGGCATTGGCGGCCGTCAGCGTTGGGTCGAGATTGGTGAACATGTCGCGCGCCTTGTCTTCATCGTCAGGCGTGCCGCCGAGCGGAGAGAGGAAATCCGGCGCCAGCGCCACGAAACCTTCCAGCGCCATGCGGCGGACGACGTCGCGGATATGCGGATTGAGGCCACGGTTCTCGTGGATGACGATGACGCCGCCGAGCTTGCCGGCCGCGCCTTTCGGGCGAGCGAGATAGCCCTTCATTTCGCCCTTGCTGCCGGCAAAGGTCACATCCTTTGCCTCCAGCCTGCTGTCATCGGCGGCAATGACCTCGGCGCTCGCCTTGTTAGCGGCGAGCAGCGGCGCGATCGCGGCGGCAGCCCCGGCCGAGCCCGCAAGCTTGGTCAACTTTTCCATGAAACCCCGACGGTCGAGCGTCAGATGCGTGTATTCGTCATAGGCGTTGATCATCGCCTGCGTCACAACGGGCTTTTCCGTGCTCATGGTTCTGTTCTCCCATTTTTCCCGGCAGCCGACACAAGCAGCCACCCACCCGTTGACAAGATAGGTCAGCGGGCGATGGCGTGGCGGAAAAGGTAAAACACAAACACGTTACCGCAGGTTGTTATCGCGATAACATGCGCGGCATCAGGAGAAGGCAAGCCAGATGCCGAGCCAGACCCACATGCCGACAAGCGCCATAAAGCCGAGAGCAAAGAGCGGGCTGCGATAGCGCAGGTCGTTGCTGGTCACATGCACGAAAGCATGAGCGTAGCGCGTGGCGACGAAGACCCACGCGAGGATCACGGCCGGAAGATTATCGGCCTGAGTGGTGTAAAGCACAATGCAGCAGGCGTAAAAGAGCAAGGGAAGCTCGAACTGATTGCTGAGGCCGTTTCGCACCACCAGGCTTTCGGCCGGCTCGTCAGCAGCGTGGTTCTCGCGAAATTGCGAGGGCTGTATGCGACCAGCCTTCACCAATACGCGGCGGCGCCATCCCAGAAGCGCATAGAGAATGAAGACAAGCACCGCATGCGCCACCATGGGCCAAAAGATTTCATAGCCGGTCACGCCGCCCACTCCCTTGGAATTTCCGAAAGCCGATAGGATCAATCAGGACGGCCGAGCGCCGTCGCGCGACAGGTAGCGAAAAATCGCGAAACGGGCCAGTAGAATAACCGTCACCACCAGCGTCAGGAATTTCAGCCTGACGATAACAGGCAGAACGCTTGCAAGAAGCGTCACGGTCGAGTCCGAGGGCATTGCCGGCGGGTAAAGCAGGAGGCCGGCGATATTCTCGGCATAACCGACGATCGCATAAAAGATCGGCAGGCAGAAAATGAATGACGTCGCGCCGGGCGGGATCGCGCGGCCGAAGAAGAAACCGCTAGGGCCGATCAGCTGCAGCAGGCAGAACAGGAGGCCGCCCAGCACCAGAGGAAAGATGAGCTCCGGCCCGAGATACATGGAATGCAGGATGGCAGCCGGATCAGGATGATCCTTGAGGTAGCGCAGCATGGCGATGACATCGTCGCGCTCATAGCCGCCGATGCGCGCATCAAGCATCTGCTGGCCGGCTGCGGCAGCGCTGAATGCTCTGACAAAGCCGGCATAGATCCAGGCGAAGAGTGCGAGCGAAAGAGCCGCGAGGATCGCCGCCAGACCCTCTACAGCGCCGCGTGTCATATGTGACACGCAAAGGTCGCTGTAGCACTTTTGATCTGCTGCATAATTTTATCCTTAAATCGATCACGATTTAAGGAATTATGCAGCACGGACCTGGCGTTGCCCGAAGCGCGATCCGCCATTGATCAGCCGCCCGCGCCCGGATAGTTCGGGCTTTCGCGGGTGATCGTCACATCATGGGCGTGGCTCTCGCGAAGGCCCGCGCCGGAGATGCGCACGAAAGTGGCGCGATCCTGGAAGTCCTTGAGATCAGCGCCGCCGACATAACCCATGGCCGCCTTAAGGCCGCCTGCGAGCTGATGCAACACGCCGGCGACAGGCCCCTTATAGGGAACCTGGCCTTCGATGCCTTCCGGCACGAGTTTCAGCGTGTCGCGGACCTCGGCCTGGAAATAGCGATCGGCCGAGCCGCGCGCCATGGCGCCGACGGAGCCCATGCCGCGATAGGCCTTGAAGGAGCGGCCCTGGTACAGATAGACCTCACCCGGGCTTTCATCCGTGCCGGCGAGCAACGAGCCGATCATCGCGGCGGATGCGCCGGCGGCGATCGCCTTGGCGAGATCGCCTGAGAACTTGATGCCGCCATCGGCGATGATCGGGATGTTCTGATCCTGTGCTGCCTGCACCGCCGACATGATGGCGGCCAGCTGCGGCACGCCGACGCCGGCGACGATACGGGTCGTGCAGATGGAGCCGGGACCGATACCGACCTTGACGGCATCGGCGCCGGCATCAATCAGCGCCCGCGTGCCGTCATAGGTGGCGACGTTGCCGGCCATGATGCGGACCGAATTGGAAAGCTTCTTGACGCGGGTAACAGCATCCAGAACACGCTGCGAGTGACCATGGGCGGTATCGACGACCAGAAGGTCGACACCGGCATCGATCAGGCGCTCGGCGCGCTCATAGCCGTCGTCGCCGACGCTGATGGCGGCAGCGGCGCGCAGGCGGCCCTGCGCATCCTTCGAAGCGTTCGGGTTGAGCTGCGACTTCTCGATGTCTTTGACCGTGATCAGGCCGACCAGACGGCTATCGCCATCGACAACGAGCAGCTTCTCGATGCGATGCTGGTGCAGCAGGCGCTTGGCCTCCTGCTGCTGCACGCCATCCTTGACCGTGACGAGATTTTCGCGGGTCATCAGCTCGTAGATCTTCTGCTCGGGATCTGAGGCGAAGCGGACGTCACGGTTGGTGAGGATGCCGACGAGGCGATGCGACTTTTCGACGACCGGGATGCCGGAAATGCCATGCGCCTTCATCAGGCCGAGCGCTTCGGCAAGCGTCGCCTCCGGACCGATCGTAACCGGATTGACGACCATGCCGCTTTCGAACTTCTTGACCTGGCGGACCTCTTCGGCCTGCTGCACCGGCGTCAGATTGCGGTGGATAACGCCCATGCCGCCCGCCTGCGCCATGGCGATCGCAAGGCGGCTTTCCGTCACCGTATCCATGGCGGCGGAGAGAATCGGCAGATTGAGCTCGATATCCTGGGCGATGCGGGTGGCGATATTCGTCTGGCCCGGCATGACCTCGGAGTGTCCCGGCTGCAGGAGCACGTCGTCGAATGTCAGCGCATCCAACCCGGTTGACGTTTCAATAATGCGTGCCATGGCCAATTCCTTCGTCTGTGAAAAACAGGAAAGCCCGGAACGAATCGTCTACCGGGCGATCTTGCAAGTGTTGCTTGGAAGTTGGCGAGGGCTGGTAACACGTCTATGACAGGAAGGGAATAGCAAAAAGCGCGGGGCAGATATGCCAATCCCTGGCTTCGGTGTCGAATTCGACTGCTGCATCACGATTGAGACCGTTTCGTGCGTCTCGTTGTCATTATTGGGGCGCTGGGGATATTTTCGCGTGAGGTGCAGCGAAATGCGATTGCTGGAATTATCCTAGTTCGCAATGATATCGAATGCAAAACTGTCTGTTCAATCAGGAGTTTCGCGACATCGCAATTCCGGCTCGCGATCCATGACGGCAAAGACATAGACAAGGTGGCACTTATGACTTTCTGGATGGCGAGCATAGCTGGATTGGCGGTCGCTTATCTCATCGGCTCCCTGCCCACGGGTTATCTGGCTGGGAAACTCCTCAAGGGCATCGATCTACGAGAGCACGGTTCCAAATCGACCGGCGCAACGAACGTATTGCGGACCCTTGGAAAATGGCCCGCCTTGTTGGTGCTTCTGGTAGATGTGCTGAAAGGCGCCGCGGCAATCGTCTTTGCCCGTTGGTTCTATCCTTGGCTCTCTACACTGCCATCCATTACACCGCCGACAACGCTTGATCTGCAAATCTGGGTATCCTGGGCTGTTTGCCTGGCAGGATTCGCCGTGCTGCTGGGGCATAGCCGCCCGATTTGGCTAAATTTTAAGGGCGGCAAGTCCGTCGCGACCGGACTTGGCCTGCTGCTGGCGATATCTTGGCCAACGGGTTTAGGAGCTCTAGCGGTTTTTGGTCTGGTGCTGGCTGCTTTTCGGATTGTTTCGCTTGGTTCGATCCTGGCAGCCGCGACTGCGATTGCCCTCATCTGCGGCCTGGAGCAACCGTTACCCTATCGGCTGCTGGTGATTGCGGGCGGTCTTTACGTGATCATACGCCATCGTGCGAACATTCAGCGGCTGCTGGCGGGCACTGAGCCTCGCCTCGGGCGAAGTGCTGTGGTCCAGAACTGAAATGGGATTGCACATCTAGCACGTGCGATCCCGTTTGCCTTGGTTAGCTTATCTCAAACGTCCAGCTGGTAGGTTTTCGGAATGTAGCGGAAGCCTTCCGGCTGCTTCTCGACGAAGCCGACGGCGGGGAAAGGCATGTGGAAGCCGAGGAAGGGGATGCGGTCGGCGGCGATCATGTCGAAGATGCGGCGGCGGGTCTTGGCAGCCTGCGCCTTATCCGCATCGAAGCGGACTTCCCAATCCGGTCGGCCGAGCGACAGGACATAATGATTGGCGGTGTCGCCGGTCATGACAAGCTGCCTGCCGTCGGATTCGAGATGGAAGACGAGATGGCCGGGTGTGTGGCCCGGTGCCAGCATGGCGGTCATGCCGCTGACGATCTGGTCGCCGTCCTTCAGGAAGGTCATTTTCTCGGCGAAGGGCACGACATTGGCGAGCACGGCCTTGTGGCCGCCTTCCGCCGGCGTTCCCTCACGCGCCTTGTCCGTCCAGAAGCCATATTCGATCTCGCCGCTGACGTAGCGGGCGTTCGGAAAGGCCGGGCCGCCCTCCTCCATCAGCCCATTGATATGATCGCCATGCAGATGCGTGAGGGCGACGACAGTGACCTGCTCCGGCGTGTAGCCGACGGCCTTCAGCCCCTCGCGAAAACGGCCAAGGCCACGCGCGCGGCCGGCTGCACCAAAGCCGGTATCGACGACGATTACGTCGGAACCGGTATCGATGATGGCGGGCGCATAGCTGTTAACGAGCTTTTCCGTCGGCAGGAAATTCTGCTCCAGCAGCTTGCGAATCGTATCGGGCGCCTGGTTCGAGCCGAAGGTCTCCCAGGGATTATCCATAACGCTGGCGCCGTCCTTGACAACGGTGACGGTGCAGGATCCCAATTTGAACTGGTGCGTGTCTGAGGGCGGGACAGCGTTCATGATCTTACTCCTTTGCTGATACGCAACGTAAGCTGCGCCTATCGACGTCGACGGCGGCAGCGGCCAGGGAAGACATGCTGCCTGACCGAAAAATTGATCATGACAACCCGATCCAAATCCGCTAATACACCGAACGATGTTTTATGCGTTTAGCATTTACATGCTCTTAGCATATGTCAAACCCTGCGTTCCCCACCATGTGGCAGTGGATATCACGAAGACGTGATCCCCAAGCCTTGATGGAGCAAGATCGGGGATTGGCAGCAGTCTCGTACACCACTACAGAGCGGCTGATCGCCTCTTAGCGGCAGCCTTCCCGAAGACAGACCTATCAAGGCAGATGCCTATGAATCGCATCGTTCCATTGATCCTCGCCGTCGCTCTCTTCATGGAACAGATGGATTCCACCGTCATCGCGACAGCGCTGCCGGCCATCGCCAACGATCTGCATGTCGGCCCGATCACGCTCAAGCTGGCGCTGACCTCCTACATGGTGTCGCTGGCCGTCTTCATTCCGATCAGCGGCTGGATGGCGGATCGGTTCGGCGCGAAGAACATCTTCCGCATCGCCATCGGCGTCTTCGTCATCGGTTCCATCATGTGCGCCTTTTCGGGCGGCCTGCTCGAATTCGTCTTCGCCCGCTTCCTGCAGGGCGTCGGCGGCTCGATGATGACGCCGGTCGGGCGTCTCGTGCTGGTACGCACCACCCAGAAAAGCGACCTGGTTTCCGCCATGGCGCTGCTCTCCATCCCAGCGCTCGTCGGCCCGCTCGCCGGCCCGCCGCTCGGCGGCTTCATCACCACCTATGCCTCCTGGCACTGGATCTTTCTCATCAACGTGCCCGTCGGCGTCCTCGGCGTCATCCTGTCGTCGATCTTCCTGCCCGATGTGGAAGTGACCATGCCGCCGAAGCTCGATTTCATCGGCTTCCTTTTGACCTCCTTCGCGGCATCCGGCGTCGTCTTCGGCATGTCCGTCATCAGCCTACCGGCGCTGCCGCCCTATATCGGCATTTCCGCCATTGTCATCGGCTTTGTCTGCGGCGCTCTTTATGTCGGCCATGCGCGCCGTCACCCGGCCCCGATCCTTGACCTGTCGCTGCTGAAGAATGCCACCTTCCGCGCGTCCGTCACCGGCGGCACGCTGTTCCGCATCTGCATCGGCGCCATGCCCTTCCTGACACCGCTGATGCTGCAGCTCGGCTTCGGCCTCAATCCGTTCCAGTCCGGCCTCATCACCTTTGCCGGCGCGATCGGCGCGATTTCGACGAAGTTCATCGCCCGCCGGGTCTTTACCGCCGTCGGCTTCAAGACCGCACTGCTTTCGGCAGCGGCGATCACCACCATCACCACGATCTGCACCGGCTTTTTCCAACCCTGGACGTCGCATCTCATCATCATCGGTGTATTGCTGATCGGCGGCTTCTCGCGCTCGTTCTTCTTCACCGGCATCAACGCGCTTGCCTTCGCCGATATCAACGACAAGCAGGCGAGCCAGGCGACATCGATGAGTTCGGTCATGCAGCAAATCAGCCTGGCGCTTGGGGTCGCCGTCGCCGCCATGATCTTGGAAACCTCGACCTTCTTCAGCGGCACGGAACTGCAGGTGCGCGACTTCCACATCGCCTTCTTCTGCATCTCGGTGCTGACCGTGCTTGCGACCATCCCCTTCATCCGGATGGATCGCAGCGCCGGTGCCATGGTTTCCGGCCACAAGGCCGGTCTCAAGCGCGTCGATACCATGCAGCCGCAGGTACAGCAGCCGGCCGCAAAGTGATGATCCAACCCTCGTTGCGCTTCGGTCAAGCCGCCGCATAACGAGGGTTTCGTCGATTTATCGATTGAGGATGGTAGAATTTAACGAGCGGCGACGGATTGTTCTTCTTCCGTCTCACCCTCCGGCTTGCGCCCCTTGAAGCCTTTCGCCAGCAGGAACATTTCCACCGACTCGGCTCTGGATGCGCCGGGCTTCACATGGACGACCTGACGGAAATTCTGCTTCAGGAAGACCAGCAGATCGCGTTCCGT
The DNA here is from genome assembly GCF_056755475.1 of Rhizobium sp. KNZ2-6A. Classification (NCBI taxonomy): domain Bacteria; kingdom Pseudomonadati; phylum Pseudomonadota; class Alphaproteobacteria; order Hyphomicrobiales; family Rhizobiaceae; genus Rhizobium; species Rhizobium sp. KNZ2-6A. The sequence goes on from NZ_JBNDIC010000058.1 coordinate 17,544, forward strand.
GCCGCCCTGGAAGGTCTTGGCAAGGAAGTGCCCGCCTTCGGCCAGCACTTCGACGGCGAAATGCGCCGCCACTTCGCAGAGATGCATCGTTCGCAGATGGTCGGTGCGGTGATGGCCCGTCGTCGGCGCGGCCATATCCGACAGCACTATATCAGGCGTACCACCGACTGCATCGATCAGCCGCTGGGGTGCATCCGGCTCCAGAAAGTCGAGCTGCAGGATGCTCACGCCGGGAATCGGTGCCATCTCAAGAAAGTCGATGGCCGCGACGCGGATATCCTCTTCGGTCGATCCGGTCACCTTGGCGGCGATTTGCGACCAGCTGCCGGGTGCTGCACCCAAGTCGATGATGCGGCGCGCACCCTTCAGGATCTGGTGCTTCTCGTCGATCTCCAGCAGCTTGAAAGCGGCGCGGGCGCGATAGCCTTCGAGTTGGGCACGCTGCACATAGGGGTCGTTGATGTGCCGCTGCAGCCATTGCCGCGAGGAGGCCTTCAGCTTCTTCTTCTTGACGCGCTGGCCGAGCTTGCGGCCCGTGCGGTTGCCGGCGATGGTCGGCTTGGTCATGCCTGCGGCCCCTTCATATCCCTCGGTCGATGGCCGCGGCGCGAACGCCCCCGCCGCCACACGCCATCATCTGCCATCATGTCGGTCAGCAATCCCTCACGCAAGCCACGGTCGGCAACGCGCATGCGCGGGCTCGGCCAGCGGCGGCGGATCGCCTCCAGAATGGCGCAGCCCGCCAGTACCAGATCGGCGCGATCCGGCCCGATGCAGGGATTGGCGGCGCGGCCGGCAAAATCCCAGGACAGGAGCTTCGCCTGCATCGCGCTCACCTCGTCGTCCGACAGCCAAACACCGTCGACCCGACGCCGATCGTAGCGCGGCAGATCGAGATGGACGCCGGCAAGCGTCGTTACCGTGCCGGAAGTCCCGATCAGATGGAAATCGCCGCTGTCTCGCGCGGCACCATGCACCGGCGGGCAATCGAAACGCTCAAGCATACCCTCGACTTCACACACCATCGTCTCGAACAGCTCCGGCGTCACGTCTCGTCCGCCATGCCGCTCCGAGAGCGTCACGACGCCGACGGGCAGCGAGGTCCAATGGGTGATGTGATTGGCAAGCCGGCTGGAGCGATTCTCGCCGATGCGGATGACGGCAATCTCGGAAGAGCCGCCGCCGATATCGAACAGCACGACCGAGCGCGCCTCCGGCCCCACAAGCGACGAGCAGCCGGAAACGGCAAGCCGCGCCTCGGTTTCGCGATCGATGATCTCGAGCTGCAATCCCGTCTCTTCGGTCACCCGCGAAAGGAATGCCTCACCATTGTCGGCCGCGCGGCAGGCTTCGGTCGCGATCAGCCGCATGCGGCGGATTTCGCGCGTCTTCAGCTTGGCAGCACAGACGCGCAGCGCCTCCACGGCACGATCCATGGCATCGCTCGAGAGGCGTCCGCTGGCGCCGAGTCCTTCCCCGAGGCGCACGATGCGGGAAAACGCATCGACCACCCGGAACTGGCCCGGGCGGGTCGGCTGCGCGATCAGCAGGCGGCAATTGTTGGTGCCGAGATCGAGGGCGGCATAGAGGTCGAGCGGGCGGGAATCAGCATCGGCAAAATGATGCTGCCCCTGGCCTTCGCGCCGAGGCTGCGATTGCCTGATCTGACGATGATCGTCGTGTGCCGGGGCATGGGCGTTTGCCGGCATGTTCGCGGGAGCGACGATCTGTGCCGTCTTCTCATGTGCCAACGGCCGGCCCTGCAGGCCACGCTTGCTGCGGTGCTTTCGCCGATTCTTGCCGCTCTTGTGCGATGATGGATGGCCGGCATCCGCTGCCGCACGGTGTTCTGGCGCAGATGAGGGCTGCTGCTGTGTTTGGGAAGCGGATTGCGCGCCACCATGGGCCGCGCCACGCGCACGGCGTCGACGCTTGCGCTTTCTGGCCGGCGAGCCGGCCTCATCCTCTGCTGGGCGTTGCGCCGCCTGGCCGGACTTGCCTGCCTGACTGGCCTCCGCAGAATGAGCGTTCGGGCGGCCATGGCTGCGCTTACGCTTCGCGCGCCGGGAGGATTTACCCTTCCTGCGCTCTGCTACCGACGCCCCGTCTGCCTGCGGCGCGGAGCCGCTGTCGGGGTCACTCACGTATCTTTTCCACCGCACCGCGCAAGGCCCTGGGGCATGCTGCAGGCGCTCGTTTGATTTTCGTTGAGCGGAGAATACCAGCAGGATGGGTTTTCGCCAAATTCTTTTTGAATCGCGCCAATTTAGCCGCGCGCGGAACAGCCGTCAGGCGACCAGACGCGCCTGAACATCAGCCGCAAGTTGCTGCATGCGATCGATCGGCGCATGGCCGATCAGCATGAAGGCGTGGGTGGGGCTCGACCAGTAGACGACATTCATGCCCTTGCGATTTTCCATATCCGGCGCGGCTGCGCCCTTGGCAGACTGGACGATGCAAAGTGCCATGGGGCCGCTTTCCGGATCGAGATAGGCGATCTGAGCCAACGGCCTTCTGTCGTAATTCAGGATCTGGGCGCGCTTGAACTCGACGCCCGGCATGGCCACGGCCTCCGGCGCCAAAGACAGGCCGAGCTTAGCGCCGACCTCATTCAATTGCGCGACCTGTTGCGCACGATCACCGCCCGGGGCGCTCAGTGTATCCGCCGTATAGAGCGAGAGATATTCCGCAACCACGGCACGCCATTCGGTATCTTCATCCGGCTTCGAAAGCCGACGGCCAAGGCCGATCACGGCGCGGTCGACGGCAATGGCGGCGACGAAGCTTGCGGCAACCGCCGCAAGGAAACCACGGCGACGGATGCCGGCAGCCGGCGCCCTGCTCTCCCTTGCTGAAGGAATAGCCGCAAGCATGGCTTCCAGCTTCGCAGCCGGCGCCTCGGCGAGCATTGGCTCGAATGCCGCCGTGAAGGGCAGCGTGCTGCGCGACAGAAAATCGAAACGTTCCGCCACGCGCTCGTCGCCGGCGATCAATCGTTCGATCCTTTCGCGGCCGACGGCATCCAGCTCGCCATCGATGAAGGCGGTGAGCTGCTCGTCCGAGGGCATCTGTCCTTTATCCAATTCACTCATTTCCATTCCCCAGTCGCCCACCTCCGGAAGATTTTCCGTCAGCCACCATCCCCATGCCATCAGCGAGTTTTGCGCGCGCCGCCGCCAGCCGGCTCATGACCGTTCCGATCGGCACCTCCAGGATTTCGGCCACTTCGCGATAGGACAGTCCCTCGACATAAGCGAGAAATACCGCAGTGCGCTGCGCCTCCGGCAGTGCCTGCACGCGCTGCAATACCTGCCCGGCCAAAATATGCGTTTCGGTTTCCTGCGCGCCGTCGAAAACCAGCGTCTCGTCGGCATCGACGAAGCCCTGCCCCATGCGCACACGGCGCGAACGGACCTCGTTCAGCCATATCGAATGGAGGATGGCGAACAGCCAGCGATCGAGCCGCGTGCCCGATGTGAACTGGGCCGCCCGTTCCAGAGCTCTGACGCAGGTCGCCTGCACGAGATCGTCGGCCACGTCCCGCTGGCGCGACAGCACCACGCCATAGCGCCATAGCCGCGTCAGATGCTGGGACAGGCCCGTCCTGATATCCTCTTCGCTCGCTATGACATCCTCCGCCGCATTCGCATGTCCGGAAGCCGCCGACCGTTTCGGCGGCTCCGTTGCCGTCAGACTATAAGCAGAAATTGCGCTACGAGCGACCGGCATCACTCCCATATTTCTCGCAAAGCTCCCTGCTTAGCGTCTTCATCGTTGACCCAGGCCCGCCGTTACAGGCTGGACGGGTTCTGGATTGCGGCGTGAAGATCGCGATATTCCTCGCAGCTCGTATTGCCGCAGAGCGTCTTGATCGTGCTCAACTGGTCCTTGGCGAGATCCAACTGGCCCTTGATGACGTAGGCTTCACCGAGATATTCGCGGACCAGCGTATATTTCGGGTCCATGGCGACGGACTTCTGGTAGTAGGAAATGCCCTCGTCCGTGCGGCCGAGCTTGCGGGTGGCGTAACCACGATAGTTCAGCGCCTCGGCCGTATTCGGGTTCTTCATCGTGTCCAGAACCGCCAGGGCTTCCTCGTAGCGATGATCCTTCTTAGCCAGCGAATAGGCGTAGTCGGCGCGATTTTCATCGGTGACGTTGGCGCTTTGCTGCTTGACGCATTTCTTCGCCTTCTGATCGTAGATCTCGCCCTTCTTGCAGGTCGGCGTCGTGCTCGAATCGTCGCCGGCGGCAAAGACGGGAACGGCAAAGGCGCCGAGGGTCAGGCTTGCCCCGAGGGCGATGGAAGCCAGGCGAAATGCTTTGGTCGTCATGAACTGTCTCCTTGGCAAAATGAACGTTGCGAGGGGAGAACACACCGCCGGCACATTTTATTCGGACGAGTCAGAGATTTTTTCCGCACATCCCATGCCGGAATGCCGTCACTCTTTCGTGACCGTTCCGGCATCGAATAGACCGTCGCCATCGCGTGTTTCCACCATATGCCCCTCAAGGGCGCAGGAGAAACCCGTGACCGATAGCATCAAACTTCTTAGCCTCGCCGTAGCAACACCCGACAACGTCATCCTCCAGACAGACGCCGCCGAGACGGCGAGCCGCCTGTTCTCGGATCGCTTTCAGGACTTCAAATATCTCGCCCGCGTGTTTGAGAGCACCGGCATTCGCAAACGCCATCTGGCGCGGCCACTTTCCTGGTTCGAACAACCGCACGGCTGGCAGGACCGTATGGCCGCCTATGCGGAGGTGGCATCCGAACTTTTCCGCCGGACGGCGACTGCGGCGCTGCAACGCGCAGGCCTGGAAGCCGGCCAGGTGGACTGCGTCGTTACCGCATCATCCACTGGGCTTGCGACGCCGAGCCTCGAGGCGCGGCTCGCTGGCGAGCTGGGCTTCCGCGGCGATATCGAACGCGTGCCGATCTTCGGGCTCGGTTGCGCAGCCGGCGTATCCGGCCTTGCCGTCGCAACCAAGATGGCAAGAAGCCGGCCGGGCGCTGTCGTGCTCTTCGTTGCGATCGAACTCTGCTCGCTCGCCTTCCGTCTGGACGAACTGACACGGCCCAACATCATTGCCACGGCGCTGTTCGGCGATGGCGCGGCGGCCTGCGTGCTGCGGGCAGGCGAAAGCGGTATCGTGGAGATCGAATCGACAGGCGAACATCTTTTCCCCGACAGCCTCGGCATCATGGGCTGGAGGATCGACGATACCGGCTTCGGCATCGTGCTGGAGCAATCGCTGCCGGTCTTTGCCGAGACGCATCTGAGGGGCGCCGTTGCCGGCATTCTCGAGCGATCCGGGCTTTTGATCTCGGATATCGACCGCTTCATCTGCCATCCCGGCGGGGCCAAGGTGCTGGTGGCGCTTGAGAGTGCACTCCGCCTTGAAGAAGGCTCGCTCGATATCGAACGCGAGGTGATCGGCGACTACGGCAACATGTCCTCTCCCACCGTGCTCTTCGTGCTGGAGCGCATGATCGCGGCCGGACTTCCCTCTCGCTCGGCATTGCTGGCCATGGGTCCGGGCTTCTCGGCAAGCTGCATCACCTTGAGGAGGGTCGCCTGATGCTGTGGCCATCGATCGCGCTTCTGACCTTCGTGACGCTGCAGCGGCTGGCGGAGCTCATCTATTCCAGGCACAACACCACCGCCCTGCTTGCCCGTGGCGCGCGGGAATATTCCTCGGAGCACTATCCCTTCATGGTGGCGCTGCATGCGGCCTGGCTGATCGGGCTATGGCTGCTCGCCATCGGCCAGCCGGTCGACCCCGGCTGGTTCCTGCTCTTCATGCTGTTGCAGGCATTGCGTCTCTGGGTGCTGGCAACGCTGAGGGAACGATGGACGACACGCATCATCATACTGCCGGGTGCCGCTCTCGTGAACAGGGGACCCTATCGCTTCCTCAGCCATCCGAACTATGCTGTTGTCGTCGGCGAGATCGCCGTGTTGCCGCTTGCCTTCGGCTTGCCGCTCTATGCGGCGATCTTTTCGCTGCTGAACGGCATTATTCTTGCAATCCGCATCCGCGCCGAAAACATCTGCCTGAAACAGAGTACCGCCTAACCGCATTTTTCAATTGCGCCGCCGAAATTTGGCAGGCATTTTCGATGCTTAGATCGCGCTCCAGGCACCGGCATTCGCTGTCTTGAAGGTCGCGCGACAATGCAATGAGCATGCGGATAGCAGGATAAGATGACAAAGGACGCAATCGTTCTCGGTGCGGGCATCGTCGGTGTTTCGACGGCAATCCATCTGCAGCGGCGGGGACGACAAGTCGTCCTCGTCGACCGCCAGCCGCCGGGCCAGGGAACATCCTTCGGCAATGCCGGCCTCATCCAGCGCGAGGGCGTCGTGCCCTACGGCTTTCCGCAGCAATTCGGCCTGCTGCTGCGCTATGCCTTCAACAATCGCATCGACGCGCATTATCATCTGCGCGCCCTGCCCGCGCAGATCGCCTTCCTCGCCCGCTATTGGTGGAACTCCAATACGAAGCGCCACCAGATGATTTCGCGCGCCTATGCGCCGCTGATCGAGCATTCCGTCAGCGAACACAACGATCTTATCGAAGCCGCGCATGCCGAGGAGCTCATCCGCAAGAACGGCTGGGTGGAGCTGTTCCGTTCGAGCGAGAAGCGAGACGCGGAATTTGCCGAGGCTGAGCGCCTAAACCGCGAATTCGGGATTGGTTACGACGCCTTGAGCAGCACAGAGATCGCGTCCGCGGAACCGCATCTCAGGGGCGACTTTGCCGGTGCGCTACGTTGGCGCGATCCCTGGTCTGTGCTGGACCCGCATGGGCTGACGGCAGCCTATCGCCGCTATTTCGAGAGCATCGGCGGCCGCGTGACGACGGGGGATGCCGTCTCGCTCGGCATGGCCGGCTCGGCCTGGAGAATGGTGACGGCGGAAGGGTCTATCGAGGCGGAGGATGTCGTCGTAGCACTCGGCCCATGGGCCGATATCGTCACGAAACGCTTCGGCTATGCCTTCCCCCTCGGCGTCAAGCGCGGCTATCACATGCATTATGCGCCGGAAGGCGATGCCGTCCTCAACAACTGGACGCTCGATGCCGAGCGCGGCTATTTGCTGGCGCCGATGAGCCGCGGCATCCGGCTCACAACCGGCGCCGAATTCGCCCTGCGCGACGCGCCGAAGACGCCGGTGCAGCTCGATCGCGCCGAGGCCGTCGCCCGCGCCACCTTCCCGCTCGGCGAACGGCTCGACCCGGAACCCTGGATGGGCGCGCGCCCCTGCACGCCCGACATGATGCCGATCATCGGCAAGGCCCCGCGCCATAAGGGTCTATGGTTCGCCTTCGGGCACGCCCATCATGGGTTGACGCTCGGGCCGGTGACGGGGCGCGTGCTCGCCGAGCTCATCACCGGCGAGAAGCCCTTCATCGATATCTCAGCCTATGCACCAGACCGATTTGCGCCCTGAATATTTGATTCAGAGAATCGCCTTGAGGCTTTTGACGGAGGCTTCGACAATGCCTTCGATCGTATCGTCGATATCGACGGTCACGACGCCGGGTTCGCCGGTCGGCACTTCCAAGGTCTGCAGCTGGCTTTCGAGCAATGAGGCCGGCATGAAATGCCCCTTGCGCTCGCCCATGCGTTTCGTCAGCAGCTCCTTCGAGCCTTCGAGATAGATGAAATAGAGGTGGCCGCCGGCAGCGGCCCGCAGACGGTCGCGATAGGTGCGCTTCAGCGCCGAACAAGTGACGGCAACCCCTTCGCCTTTCACAAGGCTTGCCGCAATTTCCTGGCCGATCTTTTCGAGCCAGGGCCAACGATCCTCATCCGTCAGCGGAATGCCCTTGCTCATCTTCTCGACATTGGCGGCCGGATGCAGCGCATCGCCTTCGATGAAATGGATGCCGAGCTTGGCCGCCACACCCTCGCCGATCGAGGATTTGCCGCTGCCGCTCACGCCCATGACGATGATGGCGAGGGGGGTTTTGGATGTTTCACTCATGTTGTTTTCTGCCTTGAATGACGGGGCCAATGATCGTCAGACGGATCCGCCGTTGACGCAGCCAAGTGCCTGGCCCCTCACCCTAGCCTTCTCCCCGTAAACGGGGCGAGGGAACGACGGAGCAAGCCAATCGGCGGCGATAACCAGGACGGAACCGGCTCTCGCTAGATCAGCCCCCTCTCCCCGCATGCGGGGAGAGGGTTGGGGTGAGGGGCCAGGCAGAAAGGCGCTGCAAAGCCGGATCTGCCCGACTCACAACCTGGATCAATCCAGCGGAAAGAAACAGGAAAATTTATGCGTTCCCTCGCCCGCCAGTTCCGGTTCGACCTGGCGGCACTTGTCCTGGGCGCGCCAGCAGCGCGGATTGAAGTGGCATCCCTTCGGCGGGTTGAGCGGCGACGGCAGCTCGCCCTGCAGGCGGATGCGGTTCTTCTCGCGCTCCGGATCGGCGATCGGCGTCGCCGACAGAAGGGCGGCCGTATAGGGATGACGCGGCCGGTTGAAGACCTCTTCGGCGGTGCCTGTTTCGACCGGGCGGCCGAGATACATCACCATCACGTCGTCTGCGATATGGCGCACGACGGAGAGGCCATGCGAAATGAAGAGATAGGCAAGTCCCATCTCTTTCTGCAGGTCCATCAAAAGATTCAGCACCTGTGCCTGGATCGACAGATCGAGCGCGGAGACGGGTTCGTCGAGCACCAGCACCTTCGGCCGCAGCATCAGGGCACGCGCGATCGCGATACGCTGGCGCTGGCCGCCGGAGAACATATGCGGGTAGCGATCGTAATGCTCGGGGCGCAGGCCGACGCGCGCCATCATCTCCTCCGCCTTGCGGCGGCGGGTGGCGGCATCGTCATCGGTGTTGATCTTCAGCGGCTCTTCCAGGATGGAGCCGACCTTCTGGCGCGGGTTGAGCGAGCCATATGGGTTCTGGAACACGATCTGCACGGCGCTGCGCAGGCTGCGGTCGCCAAGCTTGGCGGGCTTGCCGTCGATCAGCAATTCGCCAGCTGTCGGGTTTTCGATCATCGTCACCAGGCGAGCGAGCGTCGACTTGCCGCAGCCGGATTCGCCGACGACCGCAAGCGTGCGGCCCGACTGCAAGCTGAAGCTGACGCCATTCAACGCCTTGACAGTCGCTTCCGGTTTGAAGCTGCCGCGCTTGATGGTGTAGAAACGGGCGAGATCGCGCCCTTCGAGAACAGCGCCGGTCATGCGGCACCTCCTGCTTTTTGCGTGACGGCAATGCCAGGATGGCCGAGCGGCTTGCCATGTTCCAGCGGATAGTTGCAAAGGGTCAGGCCGAGTTCGGCGCCCTGGCGCTTGACGCCCTTGTCGCATTCCGGCGTGGCGAAGGAGCAACGCGGAGCAAAGAGACAGCCTCTGGGACGATCGTGCTGACCGGGAACGACGCCGGCAATCGATGGCAGGCGCTCGCCGACTTCGGCACGTTCAGGTAGAGCCGAGAGAAGCGCTGCCGTATAGGGATGATGCGGATCGCGGAACAGCTCCTTGACCGGCTGTTCCTCCACCTTCTGGCCCGCATACTGCACCTGCACGCGCTCGGCGGTTTCGGCAACGACGCCCATGTCGTGGGTGATGAGCACGAGCGCCATGCCCTGCTCCCGCTGCAGGCGCACGAGCAGATCGAGGATCTGCGCCTGGATCGTCACGTCGAGCGCGGTGGTCGGCTCATCGGCGATCAGGAGCTTCGGATTGCAGGCGAGCGCCATGGCGATCATGACGCGCTGGCTCATGCCGCCGGACATCTGATGCGGGAAGTTCGACAGCCGATCTTCAGGCGCGGGAATGCCGACCAGATTCAGAAGCTCGATCGAGCGCTCGCGACGCGCTTTGCGGTCGAGGCCCATATGGATGCGCAGGGTCTCGCCGAGCTGGAAGCCGACCGTAAAGCACGGATTGAGGCTCGACATCGGCTCCTGGAAGATCATCGCCATGTCCTTGCCGATGATCTTGCGGCGCTGGCGCGAGGAAATGCCGCGCAGGTCCTTGCCATCGAACATCATGCGGTCGGCGGTGATCTTCGCCGTCCAGGGCAGAAGCCCCATCATGGCGAGCATGGAGACCGATTTGCCGGAGCCGGATTCGCCGACGATCGACAGGATTTCGCCCTTGTCGCAGGTGAGCGAAACGCCATCCACCGCCCGGAACAGGCCGGACGAGGTCTGGAATTCAACGGATAGGTTTTCAATATCGAGGAGTGCCATTACGACCTCTTCAGCTTCGGGTCGAATGCATCGCGCAGGCCGTCGCCCATCAGATTGATGGCGAGCACCGTGATCAGGATGCAGAGACCGGGGAAAGTAACGAGCCAAGGGTTGCTCTGGAAGAATTCACGGGAGTCCGCAAGCATCGTGCCCCATTCCGGCGTCGGCGGCTGGGCGCCCTGGCCGAGGAAGCCGAGAGCGGCGGCATCGAGAATGGCGGCCGAGAAGGCAAGCGTCGCCTGCACGATCAGCGGACCGAGACAATTCGGCAGGATCGTCTTGAACATCAGCCGCAGCGGACCGGCGCCGGCAACACGCGAGGCGATGACATATTCCTTATCACGCTCGGTCATGACGGATGCGCGCGTGAGACGAACGAAATGCGGCTGGTTGACGATGGAGATCGCGATCATCGCATTGGTCAGGCCAGGCCCGAGGATTGCCACCAGCACCAGGGCCAGCAGCAATGACGGAATGGCAAGGATGATGTCCATGACACGCATGATGATCGTATCGGTGCGGCCGCGAACGTAGCCGGCGACGAGGCCGATGAGGACACCGGCGACCGCCGAAAGTGAAGCGACGACCAAGCCGATGAACAGCGAGAACCGCGTGCCGTAGATGAGGCGCGACAGAAGATCGCGGCCATTGGCATCGGTGCCGAGCAGGAAGCTGCTGTTGCTGCCCTCCGCCCAAGCAGGCGGCAGGCGCTGCATGTCGCTGCCGTAAGCGGCATCGGGATTGTGAGGCGCCACGACGCCGGCAAAGATCGCCAGAAACAGGACGAAAAGGAAGATCGCAAGGCCGATGACGGCACCCTTATTGCGAGAGAAGTAATACCAGAACTCCGCAAGCGCGGAGGGGCGGTCGGATTTGACGCTAACCGTTTTGACGCTAACCGTGCTCATGGGCCGCTCCTAGTGACGAATGCGTGGATTGACGAAGCCGTAGAGCAGGTCGACAGCAAGATTGACGAGCATGACGATGCCGGCGATCAGCAACAGGCCGCCCTGCACCACCGGATAATCGCGCTTGAAGACGGCGTCGATCATCCATTTGCCGATGCCCGGCCAGGAGAAGATGCTTTCCGTCAGGATGGCGCCGCCGAGCAGCACGCCGACCTGCAGGCCGATCGTGGTGACGACGGGGATCATGGCGTTGCGCAACGCATGCACGGAAACGACGCGCAAGGGAGACAGGCCCTTGGAGCGGGCCGTGCGCACATAATCCTCGCCAAGCACTTCCAGCATGGCGGAGCGCGTCTGGCGCGCGATGACGGCGAGCGGAATGGTGCCGAGCACGATGGTCGGCAGGATCAGTGAATTCAAGGCAGACCAGAAGGCGCCCTTCTGACCGGACAGGAGGCTGTCGATCAGCATGAAGCCAGTGATCGGCTTGAAGAAATAGATGAGGCCGATGCGGCCCGAAACCGGCGTCCAATGCAGATAGCCGTTGAAGACGATGATCAGCAGCAGGCCCCACCAGAAGATCGGCATGGAGTAGCCGATGAGGGCCACGCCCATGACGCTCTGGTCGAACCATGTACCGCGCTTGACGGCGGCGAAAACGCCGGCCGGGATGCCAAGACAGATCGCCAGGATCATGGCGCAGATCGACAGTTCGAGCGTTGCCGGGAAGAAGGTCAGGAAGTCGGTCAGCACGTCACGTTTGGTGGTGATCGAGGTGCCGAGGTCGCCATGAAGGGCGCTCCAGATATATCGGCCATACTGCACGACCATCGGCTGGTCGTAGCCGAGATCGTGGGAGATCTGCGCATGGCGTTCCGGCGACATGACACGTTCGCCCGACAGCAGCATGACAGGATCGCCGGGAAGCAGGCGGATAAAGGAGAAGGCGACGATCGACACGCCGAGGAATGTCGGGATCAGCACCGCAAGGCGGCTGAAAAGAAATCGCAACATGACAGTTGTCCAAATTTTTCCGGCGGTCAGACAGAGTGCCTGACCGCCGGGTCGCCCGGCCGTCGCCGGACATTCTCACAGATTTTTGGTTATTCGGCGATGTCGACGCCGTCGAAGCGATGAACGCCGACCGGATCCTGGAAGTAGCCGGAGACATTCTTCGTCATCGGGATGAACTCTTCCGAATGGTCGATGGTCATCCAGGGAGCTTCGCGCTTGAAGACGACCTGAGCCTCTTCGTAGAGCTTGGTGCGCTCCTTGACGTCGGCGGTCTGCTTGGCCTTCTTCACGAGACCGTCGAACTCCTTGTTGCACCACTGCGCGCGGTTGTTGCCGCCGACGGCATCGCAGCCGAGCAGCGTGTCAAGGAAGTTGTCCGGATCGCCGTTGTCGCCGGTCCAGCCGAGGATGGCCGCACCGTCGCGGTCCTTGGCGGAGGAGAGCTTCAGGTACTGAGCCCAGTCATAGGTGACGATTTCGACCTTGACGCCGATCTTGGCGAGGTCCGCCTGCATCAGCTCGGCGGCGCGACGCGCGTTCAGCATGTACGGACGCGAAACCGGCATTGCCCAGATCTTCATGCTGAGATCCTTGACGCCAGCCTTTTCAAGCAGCTTCTTGGCTTCGTCCGGATTGTAGGCGTCATCCTTCACGTCCTTGTTATAGGACCACATGGTCGGCGGGATCGGGTTGGTCGCAACCTTGCCGGAACCCTGGAAGACGGCGTCGACGATGGCCTGCTTGTTGACGGCCATGTTGATCGCCTTGCGGACTTCGACCTTGTCGAACGGCGCAACCAATGTGTTGTAGGCGAGGTAGGAAACGTTCAGGCCGGCCTGTTCGAGAACCTTGAGGTTCTTGTCAGCCTTCAGATCCTTGATGTCGGCTGCGTTCGGGTAAGGCATGAGGTTGCATTCGCCGGACTTCAGCTTCTGCGCGCGGACGGATGCATCCGGCGTGATCGCGAAGACGAGATCGTCGATCTTTTCCTTGCCCTTGAAATAGGTTTCGTTTGCCTTGTAGCGGATGACGGCATCCGGCTGGTAGGCGACGAAGGTGAACGCGCCGGTACCGAGCGGCTGCTGGTTCATCTGCTCCATCTTCTTGTCGGCCTGCAGCTTGTCTGCATATTCCTTCGACAGGATCGATGCGAAGTCCATGGCCAGATCGGCGAGGAAAGGAGCTTCCGGATGGTTCAGGACGAACTTGACGGTGAGATCATCAACCTTGTCGATCGACTTGATGAGCTTCGGGAAGCCCATGCCGTCGGCATATTCATAGGAACCACCGGCAACATACTTGGCCCACGGATTGTCCGCACCGAGCTGACGGCCGATCGAGAAGATGACGTCGTCGGCATTGAGATCACGCGTCGGGGTGAAGAAATCGGTCGTCTGGAACTTCACGCCCTTGCGGAGCTTGAAGGTGTATTCCTTGCCGTCGGGGGAAACGGTCCAGCTCTCGGCGACGCCGGGTTCGACCTCGGTGCTGCCGTGCTTGAATTCGACAAGGCGGCTGTAAACCGTGCGCGAGGAAGCATCAAATGTGGTGCCGGCGGTATAGATGCCGGGATCGAAACCTTCCGGCGAACCCTCCGAGCAATAGACAAGTGTTTTCGACCAGGCGGACGTCGCCATGACAGAAGTCAAGGCTGTCACTGCCAGCAGGACAGAAATCTTTTTCATGATATCGTTTCCCAGGTTTGTTATTCTTCTGAAGCCGTGGACACCACCAGAGGTTCCCATCCGGATCGGGCCGATGGAACTTTATTTTAAGTTTGAAAGCAACAAGCGCCGCCTAAAATTTTTCCAATTTGTAGAGTTTGGAAATTTTTGGACGAAAAGACCTTTGAATTGGTAATATTCTGGCAAAATTTTGCACGGTTTTAGCATATTCAGAACGATTTGATATTTTCTTCTTGCACTCCGCTAACCGTTTATTGCCCGTATAGGAGGCAATATAAATGAAAATCCGCAGCTACCGGGGGCAGCCGCGGACAAAGATGATCGAAGTCGGGACGAATGATCAGGCAGCAGGCGCCGAGATCGCAGGCTTCCTTGTGATCGCCTTATGATCCGCGTCGGTCAGGCCGAGCAGGAAGTTGATCTGCGGACGCGCCTTGACCAGATCGTCGATGGAATATTCGGCCAAAACATCGAAGAAGGCGTTCAGGGCCTTGCGCAGTGCGGAATTGAGACCGCAGCTATCGACCAGCGGACATTCCACCACGCCGTCCTCGAAGCATTCCGCCATGGCGAAACTGTCTTCGGTGACGCGAACGACATCGAAAAGGCTGATATCGGTTGCGGGCTTGCCAAGACGCACGCCACCATTGCGGCCACGCACGGTTTCGACCAGACCTGCCTTGGTCAGCGGCTGCAGGATCTTGAAGAGGAACAGCTCGGATACGCTATAGGCCCTGGCGATTTCCGGAATGCGGCTCAGATGGCCATCATTGGCGGCGCAATACATCAGCATGCGCACCGCGTAATTGGTCTGCTTCGTCAAACGCATGCCGATCTCCTGGAATCGAGGCTGCTTAGGGGCTGGACCCGTATATAGTGGCTTTCTTAGTTTTGAACAATTCCAAAATATGAAATTCATATTCACGTTATGTCGAAAGCAGCGACCGTCAGGTCTCGTCCGTCCCTGCCGGCGCCACGGCATGGCTAGCCCAGCCGAGCTAGCCCTCCAGTCCAGATCTTGCGTTTAAGGGGAAGACACCCAGACAGCCATTTCGCAGCCGCCGGGCTCGCGAAAATGGAACCGGCGGCCGCCGGGGAAATCGAAGGCGGCTCGGGTGATGACGCCGCCGGCGAATTCGACGGCGCGTTGGGCCGCTTCCAGATCGGTGGTGCGCACCACGGGCAAAGGCGTGCCGGCGGCCTCTCCCGCATCCCCGTCTATGCCGGCATCTATTCCGGCGGCCTCGATGACATGATAGGTCGGCCCATAGCTGACAAAGCTCCACTCGAAGGCCTCCTCGAAGAAGCGGCGGGTCTTCAAGCCGTCTTTCGACGGAAATTCGAGATAGTCGATCTGATAGGTCACAGGCACGGTGCGGCCCTCCAATTGTTCTCGTTTTGTTCTAAGTCAAAACGATGACACAGACAAGATCACTCTATCGAAAATAGGCGCAACAAAAAACCGCCGCCCGAAACGTGCCGGGCGGCGGTCGATAATACCAATGGTGGCGATGCTTACTTCATCGTCGGCATGACGAATTCGGCGCCATCCTTGATACCGGAGGGCCAGCGGGCGGTGATCGTCTTCGTGCGCGTCCAGAACTTGATCGAATCCGTGCCGTGCTGGTTGAGATCGCCGAAGCTGGAAGCCTTCCAGCCGCCGAAGGAGTGGTATGCGAGCGGAACCGGGATCGGAACGTTGACGCCGATCATGCCGATGTTAATGCGCGAGGCGAAATCGCGGGCCGCATCGCCGTCACGGGTGTAGATGGCGACGCCGTTACCGTATTCGTGCTTCATCGGCAGCTCGAGGGCTTCCTCGTAGTTCTTGGCGCGAACGACCGAGAGAACCGGCCCGAAGATCTCGGTCTTGTAGATGTCCATCTCTGGCTTGACGTGGTCGAACAGCGTGCCGCCGACGAAATAGCCGTCTTCATAGCCCT
>NZ_JBNDIC010000059.1:0-31522 GCF_056755475.1 Rhizobium sp. KNZ2-6A
CGGAATCGATTTAAGGATAAAATTATGCAGCAGATTTAAAGTGTTACAGCGACCTTTGCGCGCCACATGTGGCGCGCAGCGCTGTAGCGCGGGCCGGCGGCGGTTGTCTATGGGATCGGCACGCCGGCGCCAGCCTGTTTTCGGAATGGATCGGTTGCCTAGTTTTTCACGGCAACCAGGAAAAGCCGCGGGAAGCGCAACAGCACCTTGCCGTCGGCGAGCGGCGGATAGGCTTTCTCGATATGCTTCAGATATTCGGCGGCGAAGGCATCGCGATGCTCCGCGCCGGCATGGTCGAGGTAGGGGCGCAGGCCCGTGCCCTTTACCCATTCGACGATGGCTGCCGCATTTTCCAGCGCGTGATTATAGTTGGTGTGCCAGATATCGATCCCGGCCGACTTGCCGATCAGCCTGTTATAATAGACCGAAGGCGCGGGCAGCGGATTGCGCCGCACGCTTTTCCTCGCGAAGGCATCGCTCCAGGGGCCGTGCTTGCCGGTCTCCTCCATCATTAGATGGCTCTGCTCGGTCAGATTGTCGGGCATCTGCACGGCAAGCACGCCGCCGGGTTTCAGGCCGTCCATCAGGTGATCGAGGATGTCGAGATGATCAGGCAGCCACTGGAACACGGCGTTGGCAAAGAGCAGGTCGACAGGTTTTTCCGGCCGCCATGTGGCAAGATCGGCCTTGACGAAACGCGTGCCGGGCATGCGCTTGCGCGCAGCCTCCAGCATGTTGTCGTCGCTGTCGAGGCCGGAGACGCTAGCGGCGCCATATCGCTCGACGATCAACTCCGTTGAATTGCCCGGGCCGCAACCGAGATCGACGGCATGCTCGATACGCTCCAGCGGCACCTGCGCCAAGAGGTCTCGCGCCGGGCGCGTGCGTTCATCCTCGAATTTAACATATTGGCCGGCAGACCATGCCATGAGCGTATCCTCTTTCTGAATTGTCGTTTCCCCCGACGCGCATAGCACCGGGATATATCAGAACCGTGTAATGACGCTGATGCCTTTGCCTTCGGCCTTGTCGAGCGTCATGAGCGCCGGAACGGCCTCTTCCAGGCTTATCCTGCGGCCGATGAGCTTCTGCGGCGCGATCTTGCCGGCGGCGAGCATGTCGAGCATGGCGTCGTAGCGCCAGGCCTGCATGCCGTGGCTGCCGTAGATCTCGAGCTCATGGCCGATGACCTGCGCCATCGGGATCTGCGGTGTCGCATAATCGCCGAGCATGAGGCCGACCTGCACATGCCGGCCGCGTCGGCGCAGGTTCTTGATGGAGTTGAAGCAGGTGGTGGGGTGGCCGAGTGCATCGATCGAGACATGCGCGCCGCCCTTGGTGATCTCGCGTACCGCCTCGGCCACATCGGCAACCTCTGCCGCATTGATGGTCGCCACCGCGCCGCACTCGCGCGCGAAGGCGAGCTTCTCGTCGGAAATATCGACGGCGATGGCATTGGCGCCAAGGGCGCTGGCGATCATGATCGCCGAGAGGCCGACACCGCCGCAGCCATGCACGGCGATCCACTCGCCCGGCCGCGTCTTCGCCTGATCGGCAACGGCGCGGAAGGAGGTGGCGAACCGGCAGCCGAGGCTCGCCGCCGTCGCGTCGTCGACCGTATCGGGCAGATGGACGAGATTGGTGTCGGCATAGTCGATCGCGACATATTCGGCAAAGGAGCCCCAATGGGTGAAGCCGGGCTGGAACTGGCTCGGGCAGACCTGCTGATTGCCGGAGTGGCACTCCGCGCAGTGGCCACAGCCGGAGACGAAGGGAACGGTGACGCGATCACCGACCTTGAAGCGAACGACGCCGCTGCCGGTCGCAACCACCTTGCCGGCAAGCTCGTGGCCCGGCACATGCGGCAGCTTGATATCCGGATCATGCCCCATCCAGCCATGCCAGTCGCTGCGGCAGAGCCCGGTCGCGCCGACGGCGATGACCACGCCGTCTTCGCCCGGCGTCGGGTCCGGCAGAGTGCGGATTTCGGGTGTTGCCTCGAAGGCCTCGTAATACATGGCTTTCATGGGAGTTCTCGCTCTTCCCTGACATCTGTCCGATCAATCATTTTTCCTGATGGACCCATTCGTCAAGCTGTTGTTTCGGCGCATGAAAATTGCGCTATGAATGCGGTATCGGGCGCTTTGTTGCAAATGAATTTTGCCGCCCAGTTTCCGCTTGACCTTAGGATTGTGCGGCTATTTGGTCTTCGCCACCTAGAGCAATTCCAGGGAAAGTGCTGAGCGGTTTTCCGTCCGGAATTGCATGAAAACAAAAAGATAGAGCAGTTCAGAGTTTCCGTGAAAAGCTGAACCGCTTTAAGGGAGGAACCCACCATGCCCGTCGATACGTCGCCCCGCACCACCACCTGCACCTATGTCGAAGGAGAATGGCTTTCCGGCAATCCGCCGTTGATCGGGCCGACTTCGCACGCCATGTGGCTGGGATCGACCGTGTTCGACGGCGCACGCTGGTTCGATGGCATCGCGCCCGATCTCGATCTGCATTGCCAGCGTATCAATCGTTCGGCCATTGCCATGGGATTGAAGCCGATCAAGACTGCCGGGGAGATCGAGGCGCTCGCCTGGGAAGGCATCAGGAAGTTCGATGGCAAGACGCCGATCTACATCAAGCCGATATATTGGGGTGAGCACGGCTTGCCGGGCAGCGTCGTTGCCGTCGATGCGGAATCGACGCGCTTTGCTCTCTGCCTCTTCGAGGCGCCGCTCGGCGGCAATGGCGGCATCACGCTGACAGTTTCGCCCTTCCGCCGTCCGTCGCCGGAAACGGCGATGACCGACGCCAAGGCTGGCTCCCTCTATCCGAATAGCGGCCGCATGATCCTGGAAGCGAGAAGCCGCGGTTTCAACAATGCGCTCGTGCGCGACATGAACGGCAATGTCGTCGAGACGGCAACCTCCAACGTCTTCATGGTCAAGGACGGCATCGTCTATACGCCGGTGGCCAACCGTACCTTCCTTGCCGGCATCACGCGTGCCCGCGTTATCGGCCTGCTGCGCCAGGAAGGCTTCGACGTGCGCGAGGAGACCCTGTCCGTCGAGCAGTTCATGGGCGCCGACGAGATCTTCACGACCGGCAACTATTCCAAGGTCGTCAGCGTCAACCGCCTCGATGATCGTGAATTTCAGGAGGGACCCGTCGCCCGCAAGGCACTGGAACTTTACATGGATTGGGCACACGGCCGCAGCGCCAGCGAGGAATAAACCCTTCTCACAAGGAGAGGGACATGCAGAGGAGTGCGGCCGTTTATGGCCGCACGGGTGTTCCTACACGACCTGCCGAAGCAATGTAGGATCGCGGCGCGAAGAAGACGCCATCAGTCTCGAAGGCCTCAAGGTCTTCGGCCTGGAGCGCGTGGCGGACGCTCGGTCTTGCGCTGACGCGAGTCATGAATTCCTGTAACGCCAGCCTCCGTGCAACATCGATCTTGATCCATGGCGACCAGTTCAAGCAGACGAAGAGATAGGCGTCAGCGACCGTGAAGTCGTCACCGGTCAGATAGGGGCCGACGAACCGGCTGTTCAGCCAATCCAGTCGTTTGGACACCAGCATCATAGATGCCGGCATGAGCGCCTTCATAAGCGGCGTTGAATAGCATCGCCATTGGCTTATGAAGTTCGGCGGTAATGAAATTCAGATAGGATTGAACCTGGCTTCTGGCATAGGTTCCCGCCTCCGGCAGGAGGCGCGAACCCTCCGGTGAACATTCCGCGAGGAATTGCACGATGGCAGGACCTTCGGTCAGCACCCTCCCATCATCAAGCATCAATGCCGGCACGTAGCCATTACCGTTGATGGCAAGGTAGTCTTCGCCCGAACTCGTCCGATGAGTCTTCCGATCAACTTCCACGAGTTCAATATCCAGGCCCAATTCCCGACAAACGATGTGCGGCGACAGTGAGCAAGCGGCGGCGTGCATATAGAGTTTCATGGCGTTTTCTCCTTTTCCGATGCAGGCGCGACGTATGGCATCGGCATCCATTGAATATTTGTACCATTTCGCATAAAATTCATCCGGTCAACATTTTTGTGCGAAGTAGTATAAAATATGAAGAGCGAGAAAAAACAGGGTCGTCCACGCGCTTTTGACGCCAAAACAGTCATCGGGCAGGCACGGGAGGTTTTTTGGGATAGGGGGTTCTCCGCAGCCTCATTGGATAATTTAAGCGTCGCAACGAAACTGAACCGGCCGAGCCTCTATGGTGCGTTCGGCGACAAGGAGGACCTCTATCTCGACACCTTGGAAGGCTACCGCGAGGACAGTCTCGATATATTGTTTGAGGCGCTCGACCCGGCTCTGCCGCTGCGAGAAAATCTGGCGCGCATCTATGCCGAGGCTCTGAAAATATACCTGCATGGCGAGACTGCGGCGCGTGGCTGCTTCCTGATCGGCACCGCCACGGCAGAGGCTATTCAGCATGATCGAGTGCGGGAGGTGTTGCGCCGCAGCCTGAATGAATTCGATGATGCGATCAAGGAACGCGTGGAGCTTGCGATTGAGCGGGGCGAACTCCCTGATAACACGGATGCTGCAACGCTCGCAAAGCTCGCATCCGCCGTCATGCATTCGCTTGCCGTCCGAGCGCGCGCAGGGGATACGCGCGAAACGCTGGAGGCGATCGCGCGTTCTGGGGTCGATTTTATCTGTGGTCGGCTATAACGGTCGGCGCGATGCTGCCCGGCTCGATCTCCAGGCGTCAAACTTGAGCAAAGTCATCGATCCTCACATGGAGGCCTGCTTCTTCGGGCTGACCCACCAGCAATAGACGGCGCCGATCGCCAGCAGCACGCAGGTGCCGAGGAACACGGCGCGCATGCCGATGTGGCCGCCGACGAAGCCGCCTATGACGGGACCCGCCACCTGGCCGACATATTGCGACGAGATGGAAAGGCCGAGGATGCTGCCGGTGGCCGCATCGGGAACGTTATGCCGGATGACGGCCGTGATGCAGGGCAGGAGACCGCCAAGCGCCACGCCCATCAGGAAGCGCAGCGCGATCAATTGCCAGGCGGAGGTCACGAAAGCCTGCGGGATCAACAAGAGCGCCGCAACGGCAAGGGCGGCCATGATGACGCTCCAATGGCCGATGCGGTCGGCGAGCTTGCCGAGCCAGGAGGCCGACAGGATGCTGCCGAGTGCCGCTGCGGCCATGACGACGCCTGAAACCATTGTCACCTGTGCGTCGCCGACGAACTGCGCGACATAGACTGTTATGATCGGCTCGATCGACATATTGGCAAGCATCAGCAGCAGGCCGAGCGACAGCATGGCGAAGACAGGGCCTTTGTCCGGAATGGAGGCCCAGCTGCCACTGGCCTTCGCGGCTTTCTTCCGAGCCGTGGATTTCTCCTCCTTGATGAGAAGAGTCGTCGCCAGGAAGGTGAAGAAGATCACGCCGCCGGCAAGCAGGAAGGTGCCGCGTATACCGATCAGCGGCGGCAGCGCGCCACCGATCAACGGCCCGACGAGATTGCCGGCCATGATACCAGCCGAAAGCGTACCCAGCGCCCAGGCCGAGCGATGCTTCGGCGTCTGTGCCGCCACCAGCACCATCGATCCCGAGGCATAGCCACCGGCAAGGCCGGTGAAGAGGCGCAGTGCCACCAGCTGCCAAACATTGCCGGCCATGCCCATCAGCGAGATGGCGACCGTCATGCCGAGGCTGGCGCGGATCAGCATCAGCTTGCGGCCATAGATATCGCCGAGCCGCCCCCAGAGCGGCGCGACGAAAGCGGCGGCAAAGAAGGTGGCGCCATAGGCGATGCCGGACCATTGCACGATCGCGGCTTTATCGGTGACGCCGAGTTCCTCGACATAGAGTGGTAGGAAGGGAAGCAGCAGCGTCATCGCCACGATCGTCGTGAACGAGCCGACGAGGCAGATGATCAGGTTTCGCATCCAATGAGCGGTTTCCGGCTCGGCTGGTGCTGCCGCATCCCATCTCGTCTCGGTCATTTCTCGGCCTTTGCATTCAATGTGTAAAACAGTTCCCGGCTGCCTGATGCCAGGATATGACCTTTCGCGGCGGCGATGAGGTCGGCGCGCGTGAAGAGATCGGGTAGGTTCAGTCGGTCGACATCGAGCGCATAGACGGTGACGTGGTAGCTGTGGACGCGCTCGTCGTTCCAGGGCGGGCAGGCGCCCATATAGCCGCCATGCGGCCCATCCTTCAAGTTGCCGCCGCCGGCGCCGTTCTGGCCGCGCCGCCCATAGGCGGTGCGCTCGAGCGGCAGGCCATCGGCTGATGGGCCGTTTCCGTCCGTACCTTCGGCAAGGCTGGTGCGCGACGCCGGGATATCGGCGAGCACCCAGTGAACGAACTCCATCCGCTTGAAATCCTTGGGGATGGTCTTGTCCGCCTTGTTGAACAGCGAGAAGTCCGTGGGAACGTCGGGATCGACCATGGTCAGCGCATAGGAGCGCGTTCCCTTCGGCCCCTTGGACCAGGAGACGCCCAAGCTCTTATTCGGCCCGGGCGCGGACTTGTCGGATCCTGACGAAATGCAGGAGGCGTTTTCCGGCAGCAGCATTCTGCCGTCACTCTTTGCGAACGTCACCTTGAGATCGGCCGAAAGGGCCGGCGTGGCGACGGCTGCTGCGATGACGGTGGCGTTCAGAAGGTTGAGCGTGGTTTTCATGATGTTGCCCTTTCGCAGTTCGCTTCCGTGAGCTTTCGAGGGGACGGTCTAACAAATTCGTGCCGAGCGGCGGCGTACGAAAACGCTCAAAGCGCTGCCTGAAACGCTCACGCGCTGCGAAGTCGATCGGCAAAGCGGCGAGGTGAGCGATAGCCGGTGGCAAGGGCGGCTTCGCGCAGCGATAGCCCGTCCTCGGCGAGAAGGGTCGTTGCCAGCGCCACGCGCTCGCGTGCCAATTCATCCCGCAGCGAAGTACCCTCGCGCGACAGGCGGCGGCGCAGTGTCGCGTTGCTCGTACCGAGTTCGGCGGCGATGAGATCCGCCGTCCAAGGGCGATCCGGCTGCCAGCGCACCAGCGCGCGCACCGCCTCGGCGGTCGTCTCAGGCGAACCGGGAAGGGCGCCGCGCATGCCGAGCACCATGAGGATTTCGAGCAGCCTATGCTCGATCAGCGGGATTGGCAGCTTGCCGCTGGCAATGCCTTCGCCGGCATGGCCGATGGCGGCGGCAAGCAATGGATCGAGCGGCAGGTCGATCTGCGCTGCGGTTCGGGCCGGCGGAAAGGCTTTTGCGGCACGGCGCGTCAATTCCTCGGGAAAGGTGATGAAGATCGCTCGATAGAAGCCGGTCTGCGGATCGGGATCGTTGACGACATCGCCACTCCACCCGGCCGGCAGGACGAGCACCGTACCGGCCGTAAAATGGCGCTGCCGCCCCATGCTGACGATTTCCTTGGAACCTTCGAGGATGGCAACGATTGAAACCTGAGAAAAGGCCGAGCCGGCAATGCGCTCGCGTTCGCGCGTCACGAAGGTGAAAAGCGTGGAATAGCTGCGGCCGCTCGGCGCGACCGTCGGGCGGTTATCCTTTGCCGCCAGGCGGCGCAGCTTTTCCAATATGGGATGATGAGCCTCGGACACCGCGATGGCTTCCTGCTGTTGGGGGTGCCGCGGAGTTTGGACCAGGCGGGCAGCAATGCCAAGTCCGCAAAGCGCCTTGTTGGTTCGCCCGTCTCATGCTCGCAACTGATTGCAAGTTGCAATCAGTTGCGAGTTAACTGCTTGTGGCCGGACGACCAAAAATCGTCCTGATGCAAAGGAGGAGACACATAATGAATTCCCTCGAAAATGTCCGCTGCGATGCGGTCAAACGCCTGTTTGCCGCCTATGTTGCGCAGCTTCCCGATATCGTCGATCCGATGCTGACTCGGAATTTCACCTTTTCCAGCCCGCGCGACGATCATATCGACCGGAGGGTGGAACACTGACTAGAGATGAAATCCTGAGCTACTCGCAAGCTGTTTGCGACGGTCTCCGCGAAGACGAAGATGGAGTGAGGCGCGAAGTTCTAACCCATGCAGGCAATCGGTGGTCGCTGGGGGTCATTCACACTCTGGGGGTGTATGGAAGATTGCGCCATGCCGAAATTGGTCGGCGAATGCATGGTGTTACCCAGCGGATGTTGACACGCACTCTCCGACAACTTGAGAGGGATGGGCTTGTCACGCGCCATGATCTTCTCGAAATGCCTCCACGCGTCGAATATGAACTTACGGAGCTTGGAATGGGACTGCTGATCAGGATGATCCCCCTTTGGACGTGGGTCGTCGAGAAGTCAGATCAGTTTCGAAAATCGCGCCAGGAGTTTGATGCCCGACCAAATGAAAAACCGTCGTGGCAGGCGTTCTGATAGATCGGTTGATAAGCCTAGAGGTCAATGCAATCTGAGCGATTAGTCATGTTGATGACCGCTCTCTCTCAGATGGAACCGCGAGCTTCCAAAGCTTTGTATGCCGTACGCGGACTAGGATGTCCGCTTTGGGGGTTAGAAGCGGGCATTGATGGCATTTTCTGCCTAATTCAATGAAAAGTGCGCAGCGGTTTTCCGACCGGAATTGCATAGAACAAAAGCTGTGCTCAGTCAGCCGGTGACCTTTGCCATCGCCGCTGCAAGCGCGGTCCCCGGGCCGGTCATCGGTTGCGGGCAGCTTTCCGGAATAAGGCGTGCGGCGCCAGTCATGGATGCCTGTGCGAATGCGATCGTGACAGCACCTTCGCCATGGGCCGCCTTCACCGCACCGGCAACGCAGGCGAGATAGGCCTGCAGATCGCCTGCCCGGAAATGCGTCCACGCGCCGGGAACCAGCCGAACCTCGATCTCGGCACCTGTTGCCTTCGCTGCCGCTTCGAACAGCGCCGTCGTCGGGATGATGGTCGTTTCGACGGTGCAGAGGACAATGACCTTGCCGCCGGCCTTGACCGCCTGTTCGGCCAGCGTCGTATCCGCCCTGATGATCGGCGCTTTGGCGCCGGCCGCGACCTTCGACACGGCCGGGCCGAGTGTCGAGCAATTGAGCACGACGGCATCGGCATCCTCGGCCAGATGCCAGAGGAGCGCTGCCGTTTCCGCTGAAATCTCTTCGGTCAGGCGTCCCACCTTTTCGGCAGCGAGAAGAAGATCGGCGCGGACATGATGGCGCAGCGTGCCGTAGGGCAATCCGAGTGCTTTTGCCGCCATCTCATAGACGGCGATGTTGCTTTCGGCGGTATGAAGGCAGGCGATCGTCACAGGGTGTCTCGCAGGTGGCGGAAGATCCGCGAACCTAGCCTTGGCGATGCGCTTTGTCGACGGTTCAGCGTTCGCCCTCCCGCATGCATCAACGCGTCATTATATGCAATGAGGTAAATTTCTAAGTCGATGCTATACATGATTGAAAAATAGGGCAATTTTTGCTCTCGTACGCAACTTTTTTGGCATGTCGCCGGTTGCTCTTCCAGGCGACCGCTCCTATGTTCCGGTTCACCTGCCGACGCAATTTTTTGCCAAGAGGAGATATGACCATGGCTTTCGAATTGCCTGAACTTCCTTATGATTACGATGCACTTTCGCCCTTCATGTCGCGTGAGACGCTCGAATATCACCATGACAAGCACCACAAGGCCTATGTCGACAACGGCAACAAGCTCGCTGCGGAAGCAGGTCTTGCCGACCTGTCGCTCGAAGAGGTCGTGAAGAAGTCTTTCGGCACCAATGCCGGCCTCTTCAACAATGCAGCCCAGCACTACAACCACATCCATTTCTGGAAGTGGATGAAGAAGGGCGGCGGCGGCAACAAGCTGCCGGGCAAGCTCGAAGCAGCCTTCGCCTCCGATCTCGGCGGCTACGATAAGTTCAAGGCCGATTTCGCCGCTGCCGGCGCTACTCAGTTCGGCTCGGGCTGGGCATGGGTTTCCGTCAAGAACGGCAAGCTCGAAATCTCCAAGACCCCGAACGGCGAAAACCCGCTCGTTCATGGCGCCAACCCGATCCTCGGCGTCGACGTTTGGGAACACTCCTACTACATCGACTATCGCAACCTGCGTCCGAAGTACCTCGAAGCCTTCATCGACAGCCTGATCAACTGGGACTACGTCCTGGAGCGCTACGAAGCCGCGACGAAGTAAGTTTGCCGCATAGGCTGGCTTTCGCACCCGGCGTCTCCCAGGCGTCGGGTGTTTTCATGTCCGCCAGCTGTCAATGGTGCATCCGCACGCCGCTCTTCCGCCCAGGAGGCAGCCCAAGGAGACTGAATGCCATCAGCACCGCTCTTCCGCTTCGGTGTCATCGCCGATCCGCAATATGCCGATCTCGAGCCTAATCTGACCCTCAATCGCTATCCCGCGGGTAGTCTCCTCAAGCTTCGCGAGGCGATCGAGGAGTTCAATCGGCACGATCTCGCCTTCGTCGTCACGCTCGGCGACATCATCGATCGCGAATGGAAGAGTTTCGATGCCATCCTGCCCGTCTACGAGGCCTTGCGTCACCCGACGTACTTCCTCCTCGGCAATCATGATTTCGCCGTGGCGCCCGAGCATCTGGGCACCGTGCCGGGCCGCGTGGGCATGCCGGCCGACTACTACGATTTCGGTCTTTCCGGCTATCGCTTCATCGCGCTCGACGGTAATGAGATCAGCGTCTTCGCCCCGCCGGAAGGCGATCCGCGCCGCCAGGAAGCGAAGGATCTGATGAAGACGCTGGAGAACGCCGGCGCACCCAACGGCCAGCGCTGGAACGGGGCGATCGGCAATGCGCAATATGACTGGCTCGCCGCAAAGCTGTGGGAAGCGAAGGTGGCGGGCGAGAAGGTTATCGTCATGAACCACTACCCGATCTTCCCGGATAATTCCCATAATGCGCTCGACAGCGACCGCCTGCTGGCGTTGCTGGCCGAGCATGACCATGTCGTCGCTTACCTTAATGGCCACAACCACGCGGGCAATTTCGGGGTGACCGACGGCATTTATTTCGTCAACTTCAAGGGCATGGTCGATACCGAAGATACAAGTGCCTATGCCATGGTCGCTGTTTACGATGATCGGCTGGAGATAACTGGGTTCGGGCGCGAGGAGAGCCGGGTTCTGGTTCTACGCTGAATCTTATTCCGCTGCCATCCGCATCTCGATGACGTCCCTCTTCGGTGGCCTGCCGAACATGCGGGTGTATTCGCGGCTGAATTGCGAGGCACTTTCGTAACCCACCTGATAGGCGGCGCTCTCGACATTGGCATGGCCGGCGACCATCAGGCGGCGAGCTTCGAGCAGCCGCATCTGCTTCTGATATTGCAGCGGAGTCATCGAGGTCAGCGTCTTGAAGTGCTGGTGGAAGGAGGAGGGGCTCATGCGCGCGGCGGCCGCCAGCTGCTCGATGCGCACAGGCTCGGCGAAATTATCGCGCAAGAGCCGAATGGCATCGGCAGTGCGTCGTGTCTGGCCATCCGGCAGCACCAGCTTGCAGACCTCGCCGCCATTGGGGCCGGCCAGCAGCCAGAAGCAGATTTCCCGCATGATTGCCGGATAGATGACCGGAATAGCGCTGGGTGTTGCGAGCAGGCGCGTCAGCCGCACGAGGCAATCGGCGAGCTGCTGGCTGAGATTCTCGACGAAGATGCCGAGACGCGCGCCGCCTGTCGGCTTCGGCGGCTTGTCGAGCTGTTCCATCACCTCGCGCAGCACGCCGACATCGAATTCGAGCGAGATCGCCATGTAAGGCTTCTCCTCGCTTGCCTGGACCACCTTGCCGGCTGCAGGCAATTCTATGCTGATGATGAGGGCCTGCATCTCGGCATAGTCGATCACCCTGTCGTTCAACATCAATTGCTTTGCGCCCTGAACGATGACACAGAGCGCCGGCCGGTAGATCATCGCATGCGGCATCTTCAGTTCCGTTGAGCGCATGATATGCAGGCCATCGATGCCGGTCGAAAACAGCCCGTTCTCGCCGCCATCGCTGGCTTCGATGAATTGCGTGATCGCCTCTTTCAGGGCCGATGACATGACCGATCTCCAGGGCTGGATGTGATTGTTCTCATCATAGCAGCGCGCTGCGGTCCGGCAAGGCGCTTGGAGGAATAGGCAAGAAATTCGAGAGTTCCGGCATTCAAGGAATGGCACTCGGGGCGTAACTTTGCGTCATTAAACATTCTCTGGAAAACGGCAATGACAACGGAAAATATCAATAAATCAAAGGCAAAGATCGCGATCATCACCGGCGGCAGCCGCGGGCTCGGGCGCAATACCGCCATTCATCTCGCCCGACGCGGCGGCGATGTGATCCTGACCTACAATGCGAATAAGGCAGAAGCCGATAGCGCCGTTGCCGAGATCGAGGCGCTCGGCCAAAAGGCAGTGGCCCTGAAGCTCGATGCCGGCAATGTTGCATCCTTCGACGCTTTCGTAGCCGACGTCGGTCGCGCGCTGCAGCAGGTATGGGGCCGTGATCGTTTTGATTTCCTCGTCAACAACGCCGGCACTTCCTATCACGCCTCCATCGCGGAAACGACGGAAGCCGAGTTCGACAAGCTCTACAACGTCCATCTCAAGGGCGTCTTCTTCCTGACGCAGAAGCTGCTGCCGCACATCGTGGATGGTGGCCGCATCGTCAATATTTCCTCCGGCCTTGCCCGCTTCAGCAATCCGGGCTCGTCGGCCTATGCGGCCATGAAGGGTGCCGTGGAGGTTCTGACGCGTTATTTCGCCAAGGAGCTCGGCGCCCGCGGCATCGCCGTCAATACGGTTGCGCCGGGTGCGATCCAGACGGATTTCAGCGGCGGTATCGTTCGCGACAACCCGGAGGTCAACAGGATGGTTGCCTCCATGACGGCGCTCGGTCGCGCCGGCCTACCAGACGACATCGGCCCGATGATCGCCTCGCTGCTGTCGGATGACAATCGCTGGGTCAATGGCCAGCGCATCGAAGTCTCGGGCGGTATGATCGTCTAAGGCCCGAACACCTCAGCCGGCAGCGGCTGGGGTGTCTATCTGCCAGCCATTCACCCAGATCTGCCTGAGGCCGTCGCCTTCGCCCTTGAACCAGAACCCGGTCGGTTGGCAATCTTCGATCCGGTCGCTGCGGAAATTGCGGATCGCCTGACGCAACTCGCACCAGGCGACGATATTGGCGGTTTCGGCATAATAGATCAGCGCGATCGGCCGGATGATGCGTTCGGTGGCACGGCCGAGTTCATCGCGATAGGCAAGGTCGAGCTTTTCCTCGTCACGAATGGCGCGGCGCACCAGCGAGAGATCGATCGCCGAGGCGGAAGGTGCGGCAAAGCCCCAGGCATGCAGCGCATTGGCGTCGAGCGTCTGGCGCAGCGGCGGCGGCACGGCACCGGCAATCTTCGTGGTGACGCGCTTGGCCGCCTGCTTCAGCTCGACATCGCCGGTGCGCTCCAATAGCGCCAGCGACAGCACGATCGCTTCCATTTCCTCGATCGAGAACATCAACGGCGGCAGGTCGAAGCCGGGCCGCAAGATATAGCCGATACCGCGTTCGCCCTCGATCGGCACCCGCATCGCCTGAAGCGCTGCGATATCCCGATAGACCGAGCGCACCGTCACCTCCAGCTGGGCGGCGATATCGGCCCCTGTCACCGGCCTTTTGGCCAGCCGCAGGATCTGGATGATCTCGAACAGGCGCGATGCCTTGCGCATTTCATTACCCTCAAGATGAAGGCTACTGACAACACCCCGTCAGTTGGCTCGATTTATAAGACTGCCTATTCGCTTGAAAATCAACCATTTCCTCTCCCGCATTCGAAGAGAGGACGATAGGCAACTGACATGGGTTACGCAGAAAATCTCTGGCTCTTCTTCATTCTCCTCTTAGGCATCATCATCGTGCCGGGCATGGACATGCTGTTCGTGCTCGCCAATTCCCTGACCGGCGGCAGCAATCGCGGCCTAGCCGCGACGGGCGGCATCATGCTCGGCGGTGTAGTGCATTCGCTGAACGGTGCCGTTGGCATCGGCCTGCTGATGCATTTCGTGCCCATTCTCTTCAATCCGTTGCTGATTGCCGGCGGCGCCTATATGGCCTTCATCGGCTATACGCTGATGCGCAGTTCCATCACCGTGGGAGGCGAGAGGCCGGCCGGCAGCCGCTCCGCCTGGAAAGCCTTTCGTCAGGGAGCGGTGACTTGCCTCATCAATCCCAAGGCCTATCTCTTCATTTTTGCCGTGTACCCGCAGTTCCTGAAGCCGGATTACGGCCCGATGTGGATACAGGCCGTCATCATGGGAGCCATGACCATCGCAACGCAATTTGCCGTCTATGGCGGACTTGCGATCACTGCCGGGCGCAGCCGCGATCTGCTGGTGGCCAATCCGCAGGCAACGGCCTTTGCGGGCCGGGCGGCCGGGTTGTTGCTCGTTGCTGTTTCGGTGTTCACGGTCTGGG
The DNA here is from genome assembly GCF_056755475.1 of Rhizobium sp. KNZ2-6A. NCBI lineage: Bacteria > Pseudomonadati > Pseudomonadota > Alphaproteobacteria > Hyphomicrobiales > Rhizobiaceae > Rhizobium > Rhizobium sp. KNZ2-6A. The sequence continues at coordinate 14,377 of NZ_JBNDIC010000059.1, forward strand.
AGGGCTTGAAAATCGCATAAGGGCTGACGCGGCGAATGAGTGTGTCGATAGCATGACACTGATTTCACTCGGTTCTCACCACTTTGTGACTTCATTGCCGGATGGGAAACCGGCAAACATGTCGCCCGTAATCATGCCCCGGCCGCGCATGCGGTCTTGAGCACCAGGAAGAGGTAGGAGAACGAAATGAAGTGGAAAGCGATTGTGGCGGCAACGGCTCTGGCCGGCATCGCATTGGGTTCGGTCGTCGCTGCCGACGGCACGCATGACTCCCGCATCGGTTTGATGAAGAAGATCGGTGGCGCCGCGGGGGCTCTCGGTGCGATTGCCAAGGGCGACAAGCCTTACGATGCCGATATCGTCAAGGCATCGCTGACGACGATCGCCGAAACGGCCAAGGCTTTCCCGGATCAGTTCAATCCGCAGAGCGACAAGAATGATGCCGAGGTCAATCCGAAGGTTTGGGACAATCTCGATGACTTCAAGGCAAAGGCCGCCAAGCTTTCCACCGATGCCGAGACGGCGCTTGCCCAACTCCCCGCCGACAAGGACGGGGTCGGCGCGACGCTGAAGACCCTCGGCGGCAGCTGCGGCGCCTGTCATCAGGCCTACCGCATCAAGAAAGACTAAGCGGTAGGTCGGCCTTGTCTGAAAATTGGTTTGGTTCTGGCATCCGCACCGGTTTCGCCGCCGGTGCGGGGTTTTGTGGTTTTGGAACCAAGGCTAGAGGGTAGTGATGATGGCGCGGTTTGTCCGGTGGCTGCTTTGCCTTTTCGGCGTGATCATTCTTGGCCTTGGCGCATTCTATGTCGTCACCGCCCCATCGCCCTTTCCGGCGAGCCATTGGGCCAATCTCGGCGATCCCGATGTCAAGAACGGCGAGATGGTCTTCTGGGCCAGCGGCTGCACGAGCTGTCACGCAGCTCCTGGGGCGAAAGGCGATGCCAAGCTGGTGCTTTCGGGCGGCCTGGCGCTCACCAGCTCCTTCGGCACTTTCCATGTCCCGAACATTTCGCCGGATGAGAAGGCGGGGCTTGGAACCTGGACACTTGCCGATTTCGGCAATGCCATGAAGCGGGGCGTCGGCAAAAATGGCGAGCATCTCTATCCGTCCTTTCCCTATGGCTCCTATGCCCGCATGAGCGAAAAGGACATCAATGATCTCTGGGGCTTCCTGAAGACCCTGCCGAAGAGCAGCAATGTCGCCCCGCCGCACGAGCTGCCTTTTCCCTTCAACATCCGGCTGGCGCTTGGCGGCTGGAAGTTTCTTTATCTCAACGATCAGCCGCGTGTCGTCCTTACCAATGCCGACGACAAGATCAAGCGCGGGCAGTATCTGGTGGAAGGGCCGGGCCATTGCGGCGAATGCCATACGCCGCGCGACAGCCTCGGCGGCTTCATGAGCGGCCAATGGCTGGCGGGAGCGCCCAATCCGGAGGGCAAGGGCCGGATCCCGGATATCGGGCCGGGCTCCAAGGCGGTCGGCAGCTGGAGCGCCGGCGACATCGCCAACTACCTCGAAACCGGCTTCACGCCAGACTATGATTCCGCCGGCGGCCCGATGGCCGAGGTCCAGCAGAACATCGCTCGCCTGCCGGCTTCCGATCGCGAGGCGATCGCGACCTATCTGAAGGCACTGCCGGCGAAATAGGTGGGGTTGTTCAGGTCGCGTCCGAACGCCGCGCGAGATAGAGATGCGTCTCGTAATGCAGTTCCAATTCGCCGCCTTGGGCGTTGATGGCATTGGCAAGCTCGGAAAGCAGTGCTTCCCGCCGATCCCCGGCCAAAAGCCGGTAGCTTGAGAGCGTGCGCAGCAGGTCGGTATAGCTTTGCGCCGTATGCGATCGGCTCCAGCGGTAGCAGTAATGCGCTTGAGCTTCGAAATGGTCGGACTGCCGTAGCAACGCGGCGAAGGGACCATCGGGCAGATACCATGCTTCCGCGGGTGGCCCTGCGAGCTGTGGCGCGTGGTGAGCATAGATATCGGCGAATGCTCCGGCAAACGGCGGCGCGGGCGGCATCGGCACATTGCCGAAGACGGCAAGTGTTCCTTCCGGCGCCAGCAGAGCAGCCGTCTTGGCGAAGCGCAGTTCGGGCGAAACCCAATGGAAGGATTGTGCCGCCGCTATCAGCCTGAAGCGCTCCGACTCGCCCGGCCATGCTTCGAAGGTGGTTTGCTGGAATTGGACCTGCGGAAATCCCGCCAATCTTTCCCTCGCTACCGCAATCAGCTCCGCGCCGGGATCAAGCGCGAGAACGGAGAGGCCTCGGCCGGCAAACCCCTCTGTCGCCTGTCCCGTGCCGCAGCCGATTTCGAGAACCTGATCCTTGGCCTCCAGCCCGGCAAAGGCGATGATGTCCGCGAAAAGCGCGTCAGGGTAAGGCGGGCGGGAGATATTATAGAGGCCGGCGACGCCATCGAATGTGAACCTCTGTTCCAAAGTGCACCTCCAGTTACAGATCGGAGCCGATAGCCATTTTTCTAGCGCATTTCCAATGAAGCTTACAGCAGCAACCGCACGGATTCGCGCAACGGGAGAGAATGGTCGTGGATGCAAGGGTGACGCAAAAGGTTCCTTATTTCAGCCAGTGGGAAACGCCCGACATGACGCTGGCGGTCGTGGCCGAAGGCGCGCAGGCTGCCTTGTTGAAGGACCCGCTCTGGGCGTCGTCCGGCGCTGGCAGCGTCGAGGATTATGCCCGCTGGGCCGGCAATCTCTGCGGCATGGCCTGCCTGAAGATGGTGCTTGCTGCCCGCACCGGCAAAACAATCCGGATCATGGATTTGGCCATGGGTTGCTGGGAGTATGGCGGCTATGTTGAGGAGCCGGATGGCAAGATCAAAGGGCTGATCTACGCGCCGTTTGTTCCCTTCGTTAAGGATCGCTTCGATCTGAATGCCAGGGTCGTCACCGGAATTTCCGTCGCCGACATCGCCGATGTCCTCGCGCAATCGGAGTTTTTCATCGCCTCGGTGCATCACTCCATCCGCTGGCCCGAGACGGAGCCGCCAGCCAAGGGCGGCCATCTGGTGCTGGTGACAGCAATCGATGGAGATACGATCCGCTTCCACAATCCCTCAGGTCACATCGATGCGACGCGCGAGAACGCAGAAATGCCGCTGGAGATATTTGAGAGGTTCTTTGCAGGCCGCGGGATCGCCATCGATCGCTAAGTCAGTATCAGACGGCGATCCCGTTAAAGGCCGGCATCAGGCGAGCGCCTGCAGATAACGCATGCCGGTGACCGGACGCGGCTTGAAATCCATGTTTTCGTAGAAGCGGTGGGCCTGGACATTGCCCGTCGCGGCTCCCACGGAAAGGTAGCTGCAGCCGGCCTTGCGGGCGATATCGCGGGCGCGGTCGACGAGATGCTGTCCGACGCCATGGCCGCGATGGCCGTCGCGCACGAAGAGATGGTGCAGGTCCATGCCGCGTTGGCCTTCCTGGGCCTTGTAGAGCGGCACAAGGATGGCGTAGCCGATCAGCCCTTGCTCTCCTTCGGCAACAAGCGCCGTGATCCAGGGCGCCGGGCCGAAGAGGTCGCGCTCGAGCTGTTCGGGCGTCGTACCGGATGGGTCGCCATGATGGGCGGCGAGCAGCCGGATCATGTCGTTGAGGTCAGGCAGATCGCGCGGCTGCGCGTTGCGGATGGTGAGCACCGGCGGGCGGAGAAGTGAAATGTCGCTATCGTCTAGCATGGCATTTTGCGTCCTTGTTTTTCAATGAGCCGTCAGGACGCTGCCGATACAACAAAGCCGCCTGACGGCGGCTTGTTGACAATATGATCTCTCTTGGCCGCCCGTTACAGGTACAGCCAAAAATACGAGCAATTATGGAGCGCGTTCGTGATCATGGGCGCATCAATGATCCGGTTCAGCCTATTTGTCAATGGGGGCTCAGTGCTCGTGTTCGCATAGCCCGTGATCGGAAAGCGCCCGGATCACATAGCAGTCTTCGATGCTGTGGCCGTCGCAATGCGAGACGATGCGCTCCAGCTCATGCTCCAGCTTCTTCAGCCTGGCGATCTTGGTGCGAACGTCATCCAGATGCTCCTTGGCGATGCGGTCGGCGCCGACGCAGGGGCGGTCGGGATGCTGGCTCAGTGAGATCAGCTCCTTGATGGCATCGATCGTCAGGCCGAGGTCGCGGCCATGTCGGATAAAGGCCAGGCGCTCGAGATCGGTTTTGGAATAGCGCCGCTGATTGCCTTCGCTGCGGTCGGGCTCCGATATCAGCCCCATCTGCTCGTAATAGCGGATCGTCGGTACTTTAACGCCGGTCCGCTTGGATAGATCGCCGATCGACAGCATTGCGTGGGCCTCCAATACCTCTAGTCTCTATAGACATATATGCGATTGGCGATGGAATTTGCAAGGCCGGCATTGGCGCCGAGGCCAGCTTGGCGAGCTGCCACAGCCATTGGGCCCGGCCCAACCGCTTCAAGAGAAGGCTTCCAATCGATCGCCAAAAATAGTATACCCCCCTATATTATAAATCGAGGCCGTAATGTCACACACCATTCGACAGCAAGCCAAGCTCCTTTCCCGCATTCGTCGCCTCAAGGGGCAGATGGAGGCGGTGGAGCGAGCGTTGGAGGCTGAGCGGCCATGCGGGGAAATCCTGCAGCTCCTTGCCTCCATTCGTGGTGCCCTGACGGGGCTGACCGGAGAGGTGCTGGAGGATCATCTGCATGAACATGTGCTGCTTGCCGAAACCGAAGACGCCCGCCGGCAGGCGGTCGATGAGATAGCCGACGTGCTGAAGACCTATCTGCGCTGACCGCTTCATGCGTCCAAAGAGAGACTAACGTTATGAGTATTTCCCCCGAAACGGGCCACAGCCACGTCTTCCTGGGCTCCGACCACCAGCGCAACGAACGCCGCATCTGGCTCGTCATCGCGCTGACAGCGGTGATGATGGTGGTCGAGATCGGCGCGGGCACGATTTACGGCTCGATGGCGCTGCTCGCCGATGGCTGGCATATGTCGACGCATGTGAGCGCCATGTTGATTTCAGCGCTTGCCTATCTCTATGCCCGCCGGCATGTGTACAATGCGCGCTTCACCTTCGGCACGGGCAAGTTCGGCGATCTTGCGGGCTTTGCCAGTGCCATCGTGCTGGCACTGATCGCGCTGATCATGGGCTGGGAGAGCATTCTCAGATTGCTCGATCCGGTGGTGATCAATTTTCGCGAGGCCATCGCAATTGCTGTTGTCGGCCTCGTCGTCAATCTCGTCAGCGCCTGGTTGCTGCGCGACGATCACAGCCATCATCACCACGGCCACGGCCACGGCCACGGTCATGGTCATGCCCATGATCACGACCATCATCATGAGGATCACGATCACCATCACGATCATGGTCAGAAAGGCGGCAGGGACAACAATCTCCGTTCCGCCTACGTCCACGTCATCGCCGATGCGATGACCTCGGTTCTCGCTATCGTTGCCCTGCTGCTCGGCAGCCGTTTCGGCTGGACCTTCCTCGATCCTGTCATGGGCATCGTCGGCGGCCTGGTGATCCTGCAATGGGCATGGGGCCTGCTGCGCATTTCCGGCGCGGTTCTGCTCGACTTCATTCCGCCGGGCGAAGATCTGCCCGATGAGATCCGCGAGGCGATCGAGACGGAGGAGGATCGCATCACCGATCTCCATGTCTGGCAGGTCGGCCCCGGACATCATGCCGCCATCGTCGCGGTCGCAACGCCCGTCTCGCGCGACCCGTCCTTCTACAAGGCCCGGCTTGCCGCTATTCATGAATTGTCGCACGTTACCGTTGAAGTCACGGTCGACAAGGCGGCATAAAATCCGCTAGCAATCGGTGAGGTCAGAGGCTTGCCACATTCCTCGCATAGCCCAAAATCTGCCCGATTCTGCTGGAGGCTTTTCGCATGCCCACATTGCTCACCCGCCGCCGCCTCATGGCGGGCTCGGCGCTGCTCCTTCCCGCCCTGACGCTTGGCCCCGATGCGCTGTTCGCCCAGGCCAGCGGCGCCTCACCACAGACGCCCCAGGCAACGGATAATTCGGCGGTGCCCGACGCCAGCGGCCAGGGGATGGAAGGCGGCGGATCGCAGGATAGCTCGCAACTGTCCGACGATGTCGACAAGCAGCTTACGGATCTGGAAAAGAAGACCGGCGGCCGGCTCGGCGTTTCGGTGCTCGACACCGAAACCAATATTTCCCTCGGCCATCGCGAGGAGGAGCGCTTCCCCCTTTGCAGCACCTACAAGGCGCTCGCCGTCGGCTTCGTGCTGGCGCGTGTCGATCAGGGCACGGAAAAGCTCGACCGTCGCGTCACCTACGGCAAGGATAAGGTGGTCACCTATTCGCCGGAGACCGAAAAACATGCCGGCACCGACGGCATGACCGTGGCCGAGCTTTGCGGTGCGGCGATCACGCTGAGCGACAATACGGCCGGCAATCTGCTGCTTGAAAGCTTTGGCGGCCCTGCTGCCCTGACCTCCTGGCTGCGCACGACAGGCGACACCGAAACCCGCCTCGACCGCAACGAGCCCGATGTCAACCAGGCGGCCAAGGACGACCCACGCGATACGACGACACCGGATGCGATGCTTGACAGTATCGGCCTCCTGACTCTCGGCAACACACTGTCGGAAACCTCCAGGGATCAGCTGGTTAACTGGCTGGTTGCCAACACCACGGGCAATAATCGCCTGCGCGCGGGTCTGCCGAAGGAGTGGAAGGTCGGTGACAAGACCGGCACCGGCAACAACGGCTCCTATGCCGATATCGCCGTGATCTGGCCACCGGAACGTGGCCCCGTTTTGGTTACAACTTTCATTGCGGAGGCGACGGCGTCGGCAAAAGACGTAGAGGCTGTCTTTGCCGAAGTCAGCAAGATCGTTACCGGAATGGTCGGGCAATAACGAAATATATTAAACGAAAACAAGATGATACGGCCATAATGTGAATCAGGGTCGTATCGCCTTCATGCAGTTTCGTAAGTCGTTCAGGCGATGGACAATGCCGAGGCGGTGCTGTCCGTTTCCTTGTCGCCATCTCCATCGGCGTCGGCATTGCCGACGCCGAGCTTTTGCTTGATCTCGGTGGCGATCTGGTCGTTGATGGCCTTCTGGTCATCGCCCGACAGCGCCTTGAAGGAATCTTCCGTCAGGCCGTGCGCTTCGAGATACTGTGCGCGGATCTTCTGCGCCGGCGTCATATTCGCCCATTTGGCAAACTCGTCCAGAATGTCCTGGTCGGATTGCTTGCTCGACGAGGCCGAGCCGCTGCCGGAAGCGCTCGCACTCGACTGATCGTCGGTGCCCCCCGATGTGGAGGACGACGCCCGACTGAGCTGGTTGAGCCAGAAGCCGGAGGAAATGGAGGAGGGGACACCGTTGGACGAGATGGAAGGTCCCTGCGAATCCTTCTGTTGGCCGCCACCATCACCTAGCAGCGAGAACGCTGAGCTGTCGTCGCTGTCGCTGCTCTGCTGGCTGCGGATCGGCGTGCTGAAATAGTTCTGGGTGCTGTGGTGCACTTTCATCGTCATATCTCCCCATGGGTTGGAGAGACGATGACTTTGCAAGCATGCCCGGGGCTTATGCCTTCGGCTTTCTCAGGTGCCGCAGAAGGTCTGCAGCACGCGCTCGCTCGGCAGCGGAGGCTCGGCATAGGGTGCGAAGGCGGGCTGGTCTACATAGGGTGCCGCGAGCACCTTCAGCAATGCCTCGAACAGGGAAAAATCACCGTCTTCGGCGGCGGCTTCGATAGCTTGCTCGATTCGGTGATTGCGGGGGATGAAGGCCGGATTGACCCTGCGCATCGCCGCCGCGCGCGTCGCCGGCGTCTGCGGATCGCGGTTAAGGCGCTCCCGCCAGCGTTCAAGCCACGGCGCCGTGGATTGCGGATCGCTGAACGTGGCGGCAAAATCGGTGATGTCTTCATCCGCGGCGAGGGCGGTGAGCCGGCGGAACGCGAGCGTGAAATCCGCACCCTGTTGCTGCATCGTCGCCAGCAGCGACTGGATCAGGTCCAGATCGCCGTCCTCTTCGCTCACAAGGCCGATCTTGGCGCGCATGCCTGAGAGCCAACGTGCCTGGAAGCGCTCGCCATAGGCCTTGATGATGGTGTTCGCCAACTCGATCGCCGTCTCGACGGATGGGTCGATCAGAGGAATGAGCGTTTCGCCGAGGCGCGCGAGGTTCCATTGGCCGATGGCCGGCTGGTTGGCATAGGCGTAGCGGCCGTTGCGGTCGATGGACGAAAAGACCGTCGCCGGATCGTAGGCATCCATAAAGGCGCAGGGACCGAAATCGATCGTCTCGCCTGAGACTGTCATATTGTCCGTATTCATGACGCCATGAATGAAGCCGACATGCAGCCAGCGCGCAATCAGCGCCGCTTGCCGCTCGGAAACGGCCTCAAGCAGCGCGAGATAGGGATTGGCGCGGTCTCTGATCTCAGGGTAGTGCCTGGCGATGACATAATCCGCCAGCGTCCTGACGCTCTCCGTATCGCCTCGCGCGGCGAAGAACTGGAACGTACCGACGCGGATATGGCTCGCCGCCACACGAGTAATGACCGCGCCGGGCAGCACTTCCTCGCGATAGACAGGCTCACCCGTCGTCACCGCGGCAAGCGCCCGCGTTGTCGGGATGCCGAGGGCGTACATGGCCTCGCTGACGATATATTCGCGCAGGACCGGGCCGATTGCGGCGCGGCCATCCCCACGGCGGGAAAATGGCGTCGGCCCCGAACCCTTGAGCTGGATGTCGCGGCGCCTGCCATTCCGATCCTTGACTTCGCCGAGAAGGATCGCACGGCCGTCGCCGAGCTGCGGCACGAAACTGCCGAACTGGTGGCCGGCATAGGCCATGGCGATCGGTTGCGATCCCGGCAGCAGCTCGTTCCCGGAAAAGATCGCCGCGGCACTCTCGCTCAAGGCATCCACATCGAGCCCGAGCTCCCGCGCCAGGGCCTCGTTGAACTTGATCAGCCTTGGTGTGGCGACAGGTGTCGGCGCCTGATCCGCAAAGAATTGCGGCGGCAGGCGCGTATAGCTGTTGTCGAACTGAATCGGTGCTTGAAGTACCTGTGTTTCGGAAGGAAGAGAGCTCATGTTCCTAAGGTAGGGCCGACAGGGAGGCGGCGCAAGGCGCTTGTCTTGAGTAGGAAACCAGCCCGATCTCGGCATGGAGTTGCGGATGGCAGTCTTCGAGTGCAGCATTGTTATTCTTTATGTCGTCGAAGACGAGAGCGTGCGCATCACCAACATATTCTTCGGCAGTCGAGACTATGAAACGCTTCTGACGCGTTCCTAGCTCTCCTCCAGCTCGCGCGCCATCTCCGCAAGCTTCCGTACAGTATTGAGATTTCTCGCCGTTCCAGCCTTCAGCGCCGGCAGCTTCAGTTTCGAGCGTCCGGAACCATCGGGATAGTGCACGTAGATTTCCCTGCCGGCGATATGCACCTCCTCGCCGCCGGGTGCGACGAGCTTGTCCAGCGCATCACTTGGCGCCGCATCCTGCAGGAAGGCGACCAGCAGGTAGTTCGGCTTGGCATGCGGGAAGGGCGAATTGTCAGCCGCCCTTTCCAGAGCCTCACGGCTGCGCAGGATCACACCGGGAGACTTGCCCATCTTGCGCGCCAGAGCCTTCTCAAGCAGAGCCTGCACCGTCGCCTCGTCCTCTTCGGTGCGAAAGACGACGTTGCCGCTCTGGATATAGGTATGCACATCCGTGAAGCCGATCTCCTCGCAGAGGGCTCTGAGGTCCGCCATGGGCAGCATGCCGGTGCCGCCGACATTGACGGCACGCAGCAGGGCGACGAAAACGGTCATGGCTCACTCCCGCCGTTCGGCTTACATCTTCTCGGCGACCTTGACGGCGAAAGCATATTCGAACGCCACTTCCTCCAGGCGCTGGAAGCGGCCCGAAGCGCCGCCATGGCCGGCATCCATGTTCGTCTTCAAGAGGATGGGCGCGTCGCTCGTCGTCTTCTCGCGCAGCTTGGCGACCCATTTTGCCGGCTCCCAATAGGTGACGCGCGGATCGGTGAGGCCGCCGAGCGCCAAGATCGGCGGGTAGGGCTTCTCGCCGACATTGTCATAGGGGCTGTAGGCGGCGATCTGCTCGTATTCTTGCCTGCTGTCGATCGGGTTACCCCATTCCGGCCATTCCGGCGGCGTCAGCGGCAGCGTGTCGTCGAGCATGGTGTTGAGCACGTCGACAAAGGGCACGGCGGCGATGATGCCCGCGAATTTCTCCGGCGCCATGTTGGCAACGGCGCCCATCAGCATGCCGCCGGCCGATCCGCCCTCGGCGATGATCTTCGCGTAAGAGGTGAACTTCTCCTGATTCAAATAGTCGGCGGCTGCGATGAAGTCCTTGAAGGTATTGGTCTTCTTTTCCATCTTGCCGTCTTCGTACCAGGCAAAGCCCTTGTCCTTGCCCCCGCGGATATGCGCGATGGCATAGACGAAGCCGCGATCGGCGAGCGAGAGGCAATTGGTATTGAAGCCGGCCGGAATGGTGACGCCATAGGCGCCGTAGCCATAGAGCAGGCAAGGTGCCGAGCCGTCGAGCGGCGTGTCCTTGCGATAGAGCAGCGTCACCGGCACTCGTTCGCCGTCCCAGGCTGGTGCGAAGACGCGGCGCGTGACGTAGTCGGCCGGATCGTGGCCCGAGGGGACTTCCTGCGTCTTCAGCAAGGTGCGCTCGCGCGTCACCATGTTGTAGTCGTAGAGCTGGCTCGGCGTCGTCATCGAGGAATAGGAGAAGCGGATGATATCCGTATCGTATTCCGCAGCCCCCTGCAGGCCGAGCGCATAGGCTTCCTCTTCGAAGGCGATGGCGTGTTCTTCGCCGGTGCGCCGGTCGCGGATGATGATGCGCGGCAGGCCGTCCTTGCGCTCCAGCCAGAGGAGATGGCGGGCATAGGCGAGATGGCTGAGGATCAGCCTGCCCGGCTTGTGCGCCACGACCTCGCGCCAGTTCTCCTTGCCTGGGTTCTCCGCCGGCGCTTCCATGATCTTGAAATCCTTGGCGTCGCCGTCATTGGTGAGAATGTAGAAGACGTCGCCGCCCTCGGTGATCTCATATTCGATTTCGGTCTCGCGCTCGGCTACGATCTTGGGCTCGGCGGTGAGATCCGAGGTCGGGATGATGCGATATTCGCTGGTCTCGTGGTCATGGATATCGATGAAGATGTAGTCGTCCAGCAACGAGCCGCCGACGCCCATGAAGAAGCCCGGATCTTCCTCCTCATACACGAGCCGGTCGTCCGACTGCGGCGTGCCTATAATGTGATGGAAGATCTTCGAGGGGCGATGGTTCTCGTCCTGCAGCGTGTAGAAGAAGCTCTTGCCGTCGGGCGCCCAGACGGCATCGCCGCCCGTATTCTCGATCACATCGGCAAGATCCTCGCCGGTCTCGAAATTGCGGATCTTCAGCGTGAAATATTCCGAACCCTTGTCGTCATAGCCCCAGATGCCGTGGCTGTGATCGGAGGAATGGTCGAGGCCGGAAAGACGGAAATAGGACTTTCCTTCATTCTCCCTGTCGCCGTTCAACAGCAGCTTGCGATCACCGCCGTCGCGCGGTTCGCGGAAAAAGTGGGGCTGCTCGCCGCCGGTGACGAAGAGTGTGCCGTAGGCGTAAGGGCCGTCCTTCATCGGGATCGAGCTGTCATCCTCCTTGATGCGTCCCTTCATCTCGCCAAAAAGAACCTTCTGCAGCTCCTTCGTGTCCGCCATCGCGGCGTTCATGTAAGTGTTCTCAGCTTCCAGATGTGCCCGGATTTCCGGCGCCAGGATCGACGGATCCTTGAACATCGCCTGCCAATTGTCGGCGCGCAGCCAGGCATAATCGTCGGTGCGGGCGATGCCGTGACGCGTATCCGTGAGCGGCTTTTTCTCGGCGACGGGCGGGGCGGGAAGATTCTTGAAAACTGGCACTGGAGCACTTTCTCTGGTGTGAAAGTCGGATGTGAAGAGAAGAGAGAAATAGAGGGCGGCGACCTCAGGTTCAAGCGGCAAGTCCGCTCCTCAAGCTTCATGCAAGCCGTCGTCATTAATCTTAATCGAACAGGCAGCTCCCGGCGTGAATGGCGTGCTGCCTTGATGAGACCACATTCTTTACAGAAGTCGGCATACAGTGCGTCGACATGAAGGCGGTCAAGACCTTCGCCGATGGAACGGGCGCGCTCAAAATCCAAAACAATGCAAGGGACCGGTCTTCATGCTGAAACTCTTCGCTATCCTCATTCCATTGGCCTCCGTCGCCACCTCCGCCTTCGCTGTCGACCCGGCCATAAAGAAGCAGCTGGAGAAACTCGATCCGTCGGAGCGGATGGAGCAGGCATGCGATGCCGAAGCCATGAAGCGGATCGGTACGGACAAGACGGGTTTCAAGCCGGACAAGGTGATCGCGTATACATTCGGCGATCCCGATATGAAGCCGGATTCGATGGATGCGCCCGGCGCGGTTTTCCGCAGCAAGGGTGATTGGTATCACCTCTCATACATGTGCGTGACCGGCCCGCAGCATATTCACGTTCGCGATCTGAGCTACCAGATCGGCGACAAGGTGCCGCGCGACGCCTGGCAGCAGCATTATCTCTACGACTGAGCGCTTCCGCACCCCGGAAGATTGCTGCGGCGACTATATTCCATCTTGATGTCGCCATCACCCGATGCGGCCGAACGTTACCGCCTTCTCTGGGACTCCACGCGGGTCAGCTCTGACAGGATGTGTTCCTGCACGTCGATCGGCTGATGGCAGACGGCATCCGTCAGATCACGCAACGTTGCCCTCAGGCTGTGAAGCTGATCCACCAGATCCATGACGACATCGACGCCTGGTTCGTTGAGACCCATTGCTCTATCGAGATCGAGGATCAGCCGGCCGCGCGCGATATCGGCTTCGCGAAAGTTCCGGCCCTGATCCGTCTCTTCCGGCACCAGCCAGCCTTGTGAGATCCAGACTTCCAGCACGGCGGTCTCGATTTGGAGGTGCAGTCGAAACTCGCTCTCGTTCATCGCTTATCCTCCCATGGACTTTCTGGGATCTTGTGCCTTGCCCGCCTCCCATTCGGAAACGAAGCGCGTCAGTTCGGGATCCGGCGCCTCCGGCAGAACGACCTTCAGGGAGACATAGGCATCGCCGTTGTCCTTGCCGCGCACGGGCGCGCCCTTGCCCTTCAGGCGCAGCACCTTGCCCGTGTTGGAATTCGGCGCGAGGGTAACGGTGACTGGGCCGGACGGCGTCGGAACCCGGACCTTGCCGCCGAGCACTGCTTCCGACAGCGAGATCGGCAGTTCCATCCGAATGTCGTCACCATCGCGGGTATAGAAGTGATGCGGGCGGACATGCACCGCAATCAGCGCATCGCCGGCAACCCCGCCGCCGAAGCCGGGATCACCCTTGCCTTTGAGGCGAAGCGTCTGCCCGTCGCGGGTGCCGGGCGGGATCTGGACGTCGAGCGCCGGCCCTTCGGGCAGGCTGATCTGCTTCTTCGCGCCGTTGATGGCGTCCAGAAATTCGACCTCCATCGTATAGTGACGGTCTTGACCCTTCATTTGGGATTGGCCTCGGCTGCGCCGCGAAAAGAAGCTGGAAAATACATCGTCGGCATCGCCGAAATCGGCAAAGCCGCCGGCGTTCTGGTAGCGGCCGCGCTGGCCTTCGTTCGCCGCATAGTCGCGATAATAGTTACGCGGCGCTTGCTCGGCGCCGCTGCTGTCGATCTCGCCGCGGTCGAACCGCGCGCGCTTGTCCTCTTCGCCGAGAATGCCGTAGGCTGCCGAGACTTCCTTGAACTTGTCCTCGGCCTGCTTGTCGCCCGGGTTGAGATCGGGGTGCAGCTTCTTGGCAAGCTTGCGATAGGCGCTTTGAATATCCTTTTGCGGGGCGTCCCGCTTGACGCCCAGAACTTCATAGGGATCGCGACTCATGCATGTCTCTCTTTGGGAGCACGGAAAAATACGCAGATAGTGCTACGGCAACTTCATATCAATCGTAACATAGACGCCGCCTGGTTGAAGCCCGGACTTCGGAGCTTCCGTGCCTGGCACATTTGTGATGTGAAATGAGCGTGAAGCTCGCGGGTTTGCCATATTTCCGGCGTGTTGCCGGATGATGGCGGCGTTGCGGCTGAAATGATAATCATTCGGCCGCGTGATTTCGTTTGTTTGATCCACCCGGTGGCCACCTCGATGAAACGCCTGTTGCCGACATTCATGGTTCTGCTTGCCGCGCGCGCCGTCCTTGCAGCGCAGCCGGAGCAGCCGCCCGCTGGCTGGCCGCAACTGCCGCCGAAGGCGCCAGCCTCGAACACCAAGCTTGTGGAGCCGCATCTGCACGTCAATCGGGCGGGCAGAGGCACGCCCCGTATCGCGCTCACCTTCGATGCCTGCATGGGCAAGACCGATCCGCGCATCCTGAGCACCCTTGTCGATCAGCGCATCCCGGCGACGATCTTCGTCACCGCGCGCTGGTTGCGCACCAATCCCGATGCGCTCGCCGTCTTCCTGGCCAATCCCGATCTCTTCGAACTCGAAAATCACGGACAGAACCACATTCCGGCCGTCGATATTCCAACCAAGGTCTACGGCATCCCCGCCGCTGGCTCACCGCAGGCTGTCGCGCAGGAAGTCAAGGGCGGCGCCGACGCCATGATCGCAGCCGGGATTCCGCAGCCGCGCTGGTTTCGCGGCGCGACCGCGAAATACAACTCCTCCGCCATCGCTGAGATTCGCGGCATGGGATATCGGATTGCCGGTTATTCAGTGAACGGCGACAGCGGGTCGCTGCTGCCGGCCAAGATGGTGGAGAAGCAATATGCCTCCGCCAAGGACGGCGACGTCATCATTTCCCACATCAACCAGCCGACGCATGCGGCGGGCGAGGGGGTAGCGGCCAGCATCCTCGCACTGAAGGCGAAGGGCGTGGAGTTCGTTCGTCTGCAGGATATCCCCGAAAAGGGCGACGACGGCACGACGAATTAAGGGTTTGAGGGGTTAACCCGGCAATTGCGGCTGGGCCTTTTCCTCGATGAACAGCTCATCGATGACGGTCATGACGATGAGCGACAGCGGCAGGGCCAGCATGGCGCCGACGGCACCCCACATCCATGTCCAAAAGAGGATGGCGAGAAAGACGACGAAGGGATTGATCTCCCATTGGCGACCCATGATGGCGGGGAAGACGAGGTTTTCAACCGCCAGATGCACGGCGAAAAATGCGACGGCGGGCGCAAGGCCGAAGATGATGTCGGAATGCGTGACGATACCGGCGATCGTCAGTGCAATCGTCATCGTCGTGATTCCCAGGAATGGAATGAAGCTCGAAACGAAAGCGAAGACGCCCCATAGCACCGGCACGCTCATGCCGCCGACATAGGCGATGACGGTCATCGCAACGCCAACTCCCGCATAGATCAGTGAGGCAGTCGCAAAATAGAAGCCGAGCACCTGTTCCACTGCATTGAGGATGCGGATTGCGGTCAGCCGCGACGCATGGGTGGAAAAGGCCAGGATGATCGTCCTGCGCAGGCTCACCCTGCCGGCAAGAAACAGCAGCAATGCCGCGAAGAAAATCAGGATTTGCACGATGGCCGGCGTCAGGCTGGTCGACACGACATGCAGGACATTGCCGCTGTTTTCCAGCAGGGTGCTGATCGACATCGGCCCGCCCTGAAGACTTTCGGACGAAACATGCAGCCATTTGAACCGGTCGAGATAAGGCATCAGCCGGTCGGAGGTGCGCTGAAAGAAGTCCGGCGCTTCCTGAGCGAGTTTGGCGACCGGTCCGGCAAGTGCGTTGATGACGAGGAAGATGACCAGCGCCACGGCCGAAGACAGGAGAATGGCGTTCAGGACGCGGGGCACGCCGAGTTTGCTGAGCTTCTCCGCCGCCAGTCCCAGGATCATGCCGACGACGACCGCGAGCGTCACTGGAATGAGGATCAGTGACATCATGTAGACGCCGGCCAAAGCCAGGATGAGGAAGATGCCTATGGTCGCCCAGGACGCGGCGATGTCGAGCCTGCCGCGCATCGATCCGTGGGACATGTCGAAAATATTGTCCTCGTCGCGCTCATCTTGAGATGTGTTGCGTTCTGCGTCGGTCTTGCCTTCGCATGTAACTGTTGTTTCCGATCGCGTGGTGACGATTTTATCGACTTCCATGCCTTGCAGCTTCCCAAAGGCACAATCGCCTCGCTACCCCAACGCGAAAAGCCCGTTCCGGTTCCGCAACGGGCTTAGGCGATAGCGACTTGGGGCTGGTCAAGCGATCAGGTTCAGTCCGATACCCCAGGGGTCGCGCAGCGAAACGCCGCCGTCGCGTTTCTCGGTCTTGATCTCATGCTGCTCCAGGGCGGCGACGGCACTATCGAGCGCGGCCTTGTCGTTGAAGCGCAGCGTATAGTCGGAAAGGCCGGCCATATGTTCGGAGCGCAGACCGGCGCCGCGGCTGTTCCAGGTATTGGCGCCGAGGTGATGATGATAGCCGCCGGTGGCAAGGAAGGTCGCGCCGGGATAGCGCGCGGCCATGACCTTCATGCCGAGCATGTCGCGATAGAAGGCGTTGGCTTCCGCCACATCACCCACCTGCAGATGGATATGGCCGATGGCCGATCCCTCGGCCATGCCCTCCCAGCGATCCTGCGGAGCGCTTTCGTAGAGCTTTTGCAGATCGAGCCGGAGCGTGGCCATCTCGACCGTGCCGTCATCGTGGAAAGTCCATTCCTCGTGCGATCGGTCGGCATAGATCTCGATGCCGTTGCCTTCGGGATCGGAGAGATAGATGGCTTCGCTGACGATATGGTCCGATGCGCCTTCCAGCACGACATTGTTTTGGGCGGCATGGCGAAGCCATCGCGCCAGCTCGACGCGGCTCGGCATCAGGAAGGCGGTATGGAAAAGGCCCGCCGCCGTCTTCGGCGCGCGCGTTGCGGCCCGATCCGTCGTCAGCCTCAGCAGGGGATGGCCCGCAACACCAAGAACCTCGCCGCTCGCCGTCTTCTCGATCACTTTCAGGCCCAGCATGTCCTGGTAGAAACGCGACACCTGCGGCAGGTCGGTGACGACGAGATGCGATTGGCCGACATAGGCGGGACGGGTCAGCGCGTAGGAAGGGGCGGTTTCGGTCATGATCCTGTCTCTTATACACATCT